>JAFECN010000264.1 GCA_018242145.1 Pseudomonadota bacterium | reverse complement strand
TCTTGCTCTTGAGCGCTTCTGGTTTCACCGAGAAGCCGTGCAGCGCCAATCCTCCTGCCAGATGCTCCGGCGACGACTTGTGCAATTCGGCAATCGCGGCGGGCGTGTTGAGATCGTCGGCCAGCGCGGCGAGCAGGCCCGCGCCCACGCCGGTATCGGCCAGCGGTTCGACGATGTCGTACCACTTCTCCAGAATGGTCCAGCTTTCGCGCATGCCCGCGACGGTCCAGTCCATCGGCTGGCGGTAATGCGAGCGCAGCATGTTGAAGCGCAGCACATCGCCCGGCCAATCCTTCAGCAGCTCGTTGATCGTCACGAAGTTGCCCAGCGACTTGGACATCTTCTCGCCTTCTACGTTCAGAAAGCCGTTGTGCATCCACACTTTCGCGAGCGGATGCGCGTGATGCGCGCTTTCGCTTTGCGCGATCTCGTTCTCGTGATGCGGAAAGACCAGATCGATGCCGCCGCCGTGGATGTCGATGGTGTCGGTGCCCGTGAAGGTGGACTGGATCATGGCCGAGCATTCCAGATGCCAGCCGGGGCGGCCGCGGCCCCACGGGCTGTCCCAGCCCGGCGTGTTCGCGTCCGACGGTTTCCACAGCACGAAATCCATCGGGTTCTTCTTGTAGGGCGCCACGTCCACGCGCGCGCCGGCGATCATGTCGTCCACCGAGCGGCGCGAGAGCTTGCCGTAATCGGGCTTGGACGAGACGTCGAACAGCACATGCCCCGCCGCTTCATAGGCGTGGCCGTTTTCGATCAGCGCCTGCGTCATCGCGATCATGGGCACGATGTTCTCGGTCGCGCGCGGCATGGCGCTGGGCGGCAGGCAGCCCAGCGCCGTCACGTCGTCGCGATAGACGCCATAGGTCTGCTCGGTGAGTTCGCGCACCACATCGAGGATCGGCACGTTGCGGCCGCCGCGGCGCTCCAGCGCGCGCGCGTTGATCTTGTCGTCGATGTCCGTGATGTTGCGGACATAGGTGACGTGATCGGCGCCATAGATGTGGCGCAGCAGGCGGAACAGCACATCGAACACGATGGCGGGCCGCGCATTGCCGATATGGGCGAAGTCATAGACCGTGGGTCCGCACACATACATGCGCACGTTGTTCGGATCGATCGGCGCGAAGGCGTCCTTCGAGCGGGTGAGCGTGTTGTAGAGGCGAAGCGTGGTCATGGTTCATTCTTAGCGTGATTTGGGGGTGACGTTCATCTCCATCCACCTTCACCGCTGTCATGGCCCGCCGGAGTGCGGGCCACCCAGTTGAAACTGCCCCGCTGTTGCCTGTTGAAACGCCGGCCTCAGCGAACCCGGAAACAGCAAACCGCTGTCACCTGGGTGGCCCGCACTCCGGCGGGCCATGACAATTTGAGATTTAGAGAATGTGGATGAGCAACAGGGGTTTCGCGGCGGTCAGCCGCAAATCGAAATCGAACAAATCTGGCGGATGAAACTCACGCCGTTTCCCCTTTGAGCCGGGCGAGGGTTTTCGCGCGGCCCATCAGCGGTAGCAGCTTTTTCATTTCCGGTCCACTTTCGCGGGCCGTGAGCGCCAGCCGCAGCGGGTGAAAAAGGTCGCGGCCTTTCGCGCCGGTCGCAGCGGAAACCGCCTTTGTCCACTGCCCCCATGTGTTTTCGTCCCACGGTTCGGGCGGCAGAAGCTCCGCGGCTTTTGCGGCGAAGGTGGCGTTTTCGATCACCGGCGTCACCGCGCCCGTCACAAGCACGGCGAGATCGCCCGCGTCGGCCAGATGGGTGACATTGGCCTTGATCGTATCCCACAACGCTTCGCTGTCCACGCCGAGCAGCGAGAGGCGATCCTTCACCGCCGCGTAAGGCAGCGCGTGCAGCAGCTTGGCGTTCAGGCCGTCCAGTTCCTTCGGATCGAAATGGGCGGGGGCGCGGCCGATCTTGGCGAAATCGAAATCCTGCACCAGCGCATCGAGCGAAGCGCCGAGCGCGATGGGATCGGATGTGCCCGTCTTGGCGAGATAGGAGGCGAGCGCCAAGGGCTCGATGCCGCCGTCGCGGATTTCGCGCAAGCTGAGCGAGCCGATGCGCTTGCTGAGCGCCTCGCCGCCCGCGCCGACGAGCAGCGGGAAATGCGCGAAGTGCGGCGGCTTCGCGCCAAGGGCTTCGAAGATCTCGATCTGTGCGGCGGTGTTGGTGACGTGATCCTCGCCGCGGATGATGTGCGTGATCTGGAAGTCGACATCGTCCACCACCGAGGGCAGCGTGTAGAGGAAGCGGCCGTCCTCGCGGATGAGCACGGGGTCGGAGAGATGCGCGGTGTCGATCTCGACAGCGCCGCGCACCAGATCGTGCCATGTCACTTTCGACTGCGAGAGCCTGAAGCGCCAATGGGGCTTGCGGCCTTCGCTTTCCAGTTTGGCGCGATCTTCGGCGGTGAGTTTGAGCGCGGCGCGATCATAGACCGGCGGCTTCTTCATCGCGATCTGGCGCTTGCGGCGGCGGTCCAGCTCGTCCGGCGTTTCATAGGCGGGATAGAGATGGCCGGATGCTTTCAGCGCTTCGGCGGCACGGGCATGGGTGTCGGCGCGCTCGATCTGGCGGGCGAAGATGTCGTGGGAGAGGCCGAGCCACGCCATGTCTTCGAGGATCGCTGCTTCGTATTCCGGCTTGCTGCGCTCGGTGTCGGTGTCGTCGATGCGCAGGAAGAACTTGCCGTGATGCTTCTTCGCGAACAGCCAGTTGAAGATGGCGCCGTGCACATTGCCGACGTGGAGAAGGCCGGTGGGCGATGGGGCGAAGCGGACGATGGTCATGATCTGTCATCCCCGGCGAGCGGAGCGGAGCGATGCGAGGGAAGGGGACCCAGGTGGCGAGGCATCTTCAATTCTAAAAAAGAGCTGTCATTGCCCGGCTTGTCCGGGCAACCCATTTTTCCCTCCGCAATAAAGGAAATTGGGTCGCCCGCATAAAGCGGGCGATGACAATATTTGTTTTCCATAACCGGAACAGCTTCGCTACCTGGGTCCCCTTCCCTCGGCACGCCATGGGCGTGCCTCGCCGGGGATGACAATCGAGTTTTAAACATCGCGCGCGTCCCGGAACGCATTGGTGATGGGGTAGCGGCGGTCGCGGCCGAAATTCTTGCGGGTGATCTTCACACCCGGCGGGGCCTGTCTTCGCTTGTATTCGGACACATAGAGAAGCTGCTCCACGCGCTTCACCGTGGCGGGGTGATAGCCGCGCGCGCAGGTGGCTTCGAAGGTCATTTCTTTCTCGACGAGACATTCGAGGATACCATCCAGAATGTCATAGGGCGGCAGCGAGTCCTGGTCTTTCTGGTTGTCGCGCAACTCCGCGCTCGGCGGCTTGGTGATGATGCGTTCGGGGATCACGCGGCCCTTCGGCCCCAACCCGATGGCGGGCACATTCGCATTGCGCCAGTGGCAGAGCTTGAACACGTCCGTCTTGTACACGTCCTTCAGCACGTTGTAGCCGCCGCACATATCGCCATAGAGGGTGGCGTAGCCGACGCTCATCTCGCTCTTGTTGCCGGTGGTCAGCACCATCGGCCCGAACTTGTTGGAGATCGCCATCAGGATCACGCCGCGCGTGCGCGACTGGAGGTTCTCTTCCGTGGTGTCGCTGTTCTTGCCGGTGAAGGTGGACGCCAATGCTTTTGTGAAGGCATCGACCGCGCCTTCGATGGGCACGGTTTCGTATTTCACACCAAGCATCTTTGCGCATTCTTCCGCATCATCGAGTGAATCCTGCGAGGTGTAGCGCGAGGGCAGCATCACGCAGCGCACGCGGGCCGCGCCCAGCGCATCCACCGCGACGGCGGCGCTGATGGCGCTGTCGATGCCGCCGCTAAGACCCAGCACCACGCCGGGGAAGCGGTTCTTGTTCACATAGTCGCGCAGGCCCAGCACCATCGCGTTGTAGATCGAGGTCAGCCGGTCTTCTTCCTTCGCGACCTCGCCCTTCGCGCAGACCCAGCCCTTGTCGGTGCGCGACCAGTCGGTGACAACGAGCTTCTCTTCCCAACAGGGCATGGCCAGCGCGAGCGAGGCATCGGCGTTGACCACCATTGAGCCGCCGTCGAACACCAGCTCGTCCTGCCCGCCGACCTGGTTGAGATAGGCGAGCGGCAGGCCGCTTTCCTTCACCCGCGCGACGATGAGGTTGAGGCGCTCGTCCTCCTTGCCGCTCTCATAGGGCGAGCCGTTCGGCACCAGCAGGATCTCAGCGCCGGTTTCGGCGAGGCATTCCACGACGTCCGGTTTCCAGATGTCCTCGCACACCGGAACGCCGATGCGGATGCCGCGGATGTTCAGCGGCCCCGGCATCGGGCCGGGCGCGAAGACGCGCTTCTCGTCGAACACGCCATAGTTCGGCAGATCGACCTTGAACGTCTTGCCTGCGACCTTGCCGCCGTCGAGCAGCATGCAGGCATTGTAGAGCTTGCCCGCTTCCACCCACGGCGCGCCGATCAGGACGGCGGGGCCGCCATCGGCGGTGTCTTTGGCGAATTTCTCGATGGCTTCGCGCGCGTCGTCCTGCAGCGCGGGCTTGAGCACGAGGTCTTCGGGCGGATAGCCGACGATATAGAGTTCGGGAAACAGGATCAGGTCCGCACCCGCCTTCGCGGCATCCGCGCGCGCCTCTTTCGCCCGGCGCAGATTGCCGGGGATGTCGCCCATCGTCGGATTGAGCTGGGCCAGTGCGATGCGGAAGCGGTCGGTCATGTGGGGGCAATATCACCTTTGCCGTGCAGTTTCCTCCCCCGTTTACGGGGGAGGTGCCGAGCGAAGCGAGGTGGAGGGGGATCGCGGCGACACCCCCTTCGTCACGCGCTGTCGCGCGCGCCACCTCCCCCGTAAACGGGGGAGGAAAAGTGGGAGCAGGTTTCTAAGCGTACAGCGCTTGTTGTTGTGCGCCGGCTTGGGGGATGGCCGCTTCGTCGATCAGCAGCGCGGTTTCCAGCGCGCGGCGGGCTTCTTCGGGGCGCACCAGCGCGGGCTTGCCCAGACGCACGGCATCCACGAACGCCGCGACGCTTTCGCCCAAGGGGTCCATGACTTCGAGCGGCTTCAGCGCGTGGCCGGTGGTGTTCTTCACCTCGCGGGTGACGAAATCGATTTCCACCACGCCGTCTTCATAGACCGCGCGCATGCCGCGGCGGCGGATCGGCGAGATGCGGCTGGCCACGAACTTCGCCTGCGCATGATTGTCGAAATGCACCTGCGCGGTGATCTCGTCCGGGTGGCCGCCATGTGTGGCGCGGCCCTTGGCATGCACATCAGACACGCCGCCCGGGATCATGCGGTGCACGAGGTCCAGATCGTGGATCATCAGGTCGAGCACGGCGGACACGTCGGCACCGCGGCCCGTCCACGGGCCGGTGCGCCAGCATTCCACTTCCAGCGGCGCTTCTTCGAAATCGAGCAGGCCGGTGCGCGCGAAGACATAGCGCTCCTGATGGCCCACGGTGAGAACGCGGTTCTTGATCTCGGCCAGCGCGATCAGCGCATCGGCTTCTTTCAGATCGGTCGCAATCGGCTTCTCGACCAGCACATGCGCGCCGGCTTCCAGGAAGCCGCGCACGATCGGCGCGTGGGTCACGGCCGGGGAGCAAACCGAAACGATGTCCACCTTGCCCAGCAGGTCACGCCAGTCGGCCACGGCGGTGATGCCATGGGCTTCTTCGGACGCCTTGCGCGCATCCGCAGACGGGTCGGCAATGGCGGTGAGCTGCACGCCCGGCAGCCTGGAATATTTGGAGGCATGATGGCGGCCGAACGCGCCCTGGCCGATGACGGCGGCGCGAAGAAGTCCGGCTTTGAACTCGGATGACTGAAACAAGGGAATCCCCGGGGCGACTTATCGGCGCCTAAAAGCCATGCCGGCCCTCAAGGGGGCTACCAACATAATGTTTCGCCTTGTTACACTCGGCTAAGTTGAAATTCTTACTATGTAAAAAACCCAGCAAAACCAACCATCAGGAGACGCTTATGGCTAACAGGACGAACCGTGA
>JAFECN010000263.1 GCA_018242145.1 Pseudomonadota bacterium | reverse complement strand
GTTCCCTCTATTCTCGAAGGGTTTGTAAACTTCGACTTCGAAGCATCCGTCGTTGCGGTGCGCGGCGCGGACGGCAGGTTCGCCGCTTACGACCCGGCGGAGAATGCCCATGAGAACCATATTCTCGCCCGCTCAGTCGTTCCGGCGCGGTTGACGGCGAAACAGGTGGAAGATGCCAAGGCCATCGCACACAAGATCGCGGATGCGCTCGACTATGTCGGCGTGCTTGGCGTCGAGCTGTTCGTGCAGACGGACGGCACGCTGCTCGTCAACGAGATCGCGCCGCGGGTCCACAATTCCGGGCACTGGACGATCGAGGCCTGCATCGTCAGTCAGTTCGAAAACCACATCCGCGCCGTCGCGGGGTGGCCGTTGGGTTCGACGGACCGGCATTCCGATGCGGTGATGGAGAACCTTATCGGCGAACAGGCCGCGGATTTCGAAACGCTGGCGACCAAAGGCGGCGGACTGCATCTTTACGGCAAGAGCGAGATTCGCGCGGGCCGCAAGATGGGGCATATCACTTACCTGAAGCCACGCTCTTCTTAGTCGGTCATGGCCGGGCTTGTCCCGGCCATCCATTTTCCAGAGTCCAAACGATACCTGCGCCGTTTCTGGAAAATGGATGGCCGCCACGAGGGCGGCCATGACGGTTGAGAATTATGGTCGCGAACCAAACCGCCCCAGCATGTCCGACAGCGATGGCCAGTCCTTGGTGCGCGCTTTCACCTGCGCCTTGAACTTCTCGAACTGCATGACGTTCTCGATGCGCGCGTCGAGGAAGGCTTTGGTTTCTGCTTCGTCTCCGCTCTGATCGGTGAACCAGCGCATGAGGGTGGAAGAATAGACGCCTGCCAGGATCGCGCGCTTGGTGTAGAAGTTGAAATCGGTCGAGGTGTCGCCGACGGCGCGCCACATGCGGTCCACCGTGCGGTAGAGAAGCTTGGCGCCGGCTGCGGCATGGGGCGGAAGCGTGAGGAACGCGCCGGCGCGGCGGGCGGCTTCCTTGTCGTTGCGCAGCGCATCTATGCGCGCCCACACGGCGGTCTTGATGCGGTCGCGGATCTTCATGGCCGCGAGCTTCTTCTTCGCCAGCGCCGCTTCCATTTCGTCGTCGGCCCAATCGGAGAAAGCTTCGACGAGATCGAGCGCCCCTTCCGGGAAGAGCCGCGCAAGATCGTCCTCGCTCGCACCGGCTTCCTTCCCCGCGCGCTCCAGAACGGACTCGGTGAAGCCGTCGAACGGCGCATGCTTCAGCGCCGCCTTCAACACATCTTCGCGCGAAACGGATTTCGCGGGCTTCTTCGCGCGGGCGGTCATGCCTCTTCGCCTTTCACCCAATGCTTGGCTTCGCTTTCGAAGATCAGGTTCTTCAGATCGCCCATGCGGCTGGGATAGAGAATGCCGTCCAGATGATCGCATTCGTGCTGCACGACGCGGGCGTGAAAGCCGCGCGCGGTGCGCTCCACCACTTTGCCGTCCAGATCGTAGCCGCGGTAGCGGATGTGGGCCGGACGCTCGACCAGCCCGCGCAACCCGGGCACCGAGAGGCAGCCTTCCCATCCGGCTTCGCGCGCCGAGCCAATCACCTGAACTTCGGGGTTGATCAGAACCGTCAGCGGCGCGGTGTGGTCGTAGCGTTCCTCTTCGGAGAGGCCGGGATCGCTGCGCTCGCCGGGAGCCTGGAACACCACCACCCGCAGCGGCACATGGACTTGCGGCGCGGCAAGACCGGCACCATTCGCGTCGATCATCGTCTCCACCATGTCGGAGACGAGGCGGCGGATGGCCGGATCGGCGGGGTTGGCCACGGCTGCGGCCTTCTGGGCCAGAACCGGATGCCCCATTTTCGCGATTTTCAGGATCGCCATCTAAATCTTGTGCCTCCGACTCACCACACCACACCTATTTGTTTTTCATTTTTCGGGGGGTACCCCCTCCCCCTCCTCACTATCCAACGCGGCCAAACCAAAGCCAAACTAGAACATATAGGGAACAATCTGCGCCCCGTCAAGGCCTTTCCCGCGCCGGAATTCCACAGGCTGCAACGGTTTACAGGCCAAAACCCTTCTGATATCAACCGCGGCCTTCCCGTTACCGGCAGCAGGAGCTTTCTTTGCAGATCATCGTTCGCGACAACAATATCGACCAGGCGCTGAAGGCGCTGAAAAAGAAGATGCAGCGCGAAGGCATCTTCCGCGAGATGAAGCTGCGCGGCCATTACGAGAAGCCCTCCGAGAAGCGCGCCCGCGAACGCGCGGAAGCCATCCGCCGTTACCGCAAGCTCCAGCGCAAGCGCATGCAGCGCGAAGGCGTGCTGCCGAAATAATCGCTGCCGCGATCCGAATTTGAAAAGGCCGTTCCACTGGGGCGGCTTTTTTGTTGTGAATCGCCTCCCCCTTGTGGGGAGGCCGAAATTTGCCCTTTGCAAATTTCGGGTGGGGGGTGAACGACCGCCACTTACCCCCCACCCGAAAAAGCTCCGCTTTTTCGACCTCCCCACGAAGGGGAGGTGATTGGTTCGTCTAAGCCCGTCCGAACAGCCGTTTCAGCGCTGGCGGCTTTTCCGTCGTCAGGGCGTGGCGGGCGAAGGTTTGGCCGGCGTTCCAGACCAGGAAGACGGCCACCGCCACCGAGAGCAGCGCCGTCGCGACAAGTTCGAGGGCGGGCGGGTGTGAGCCGACACGCATCAGCATGATGTAGGGCGTGTAGATCGGAAAATAGCTGATCGCCGTGGCCAGCGTGCCGTTGGGCGCGTTGAAGATCGCAGCGATCAGAAGATTGGGCAGCATGATGATCATCATGGACGGGCCGAGATAGGCCTGCGCATCGGCCAGCGAGGCGCTCATGCTGCCGATGGTGAGGAAGATCGCGCCATAGATGAGAAGCCCGCACAGAAAATAGAGAATGATGAGCCCGGTCAGCACCGGATCGGACAGCGCGGTGAGCGCGCCGTCGATCATCGCGCCCGCGCTGCTGGACGCGAACAGCGATCCCAGGATCATCGCCGATCCCACCCACAACACGATGGTGAACAGCGCGACGCCGACCACGCCCAGGATCTTGCCGCCCACGATCTCCCACGGCGTGGCGCAGGAGAGCAGCACCTCGATCATGCGCGTGGACTTCTCCTCGATCACGCCTTGCAGCAGCGCCATCGAATTCATGATCG
>JAFECN010000262.1 GCA_018242145.1 Pseudomonadota bacterium | reverse complement strand
TCGGGGGGGGGGAGGGTGCCGATCGTGGGGTTGGGCGTAGGGGGAGGCGGCTGCCGCGCATTCCCCCCTCCGCCTCGCTACGCTCGGCACCTCCCCCGTAAACGGGGGAGGAAAATCATTCGCTCGACAGCGCTTTCAGCAGCTTGCCTGCGAACACGCGCAGCACGTTCTCCAGCTCATGCCCGCGCTTGAGGATGCGACCGCCCGCGTCGATCACGGCATACATGCCCTGCTTGTTGCGCAGATGCGGGCGCTTCTCCACGCGGTAGAGCGGCATCTCGGCGGTGCGCCGGAAGATGGAGAACACCGCCGCCTCGTCGCCGAAATCGAGCGCGTAGTCGCGCCATTCGCCGGCGGCGACCATGCGGCCATAGATGTTCAGAATCTGGTTCAGTTCGCGCCGGTCGTAACGCACCTGCGCCGCGGTGAAGCCGCCGCTCCAATGTCCCGTCCGCGCGGCTGAGCGTTGTTCCGCGCGGAGGAACGCTATGGGTTCCTCTGCCATTGGCGAAATGATGGGCCGCTGTGTGCAAGCTTGCAAGCATCCAATCACCTCCCCCTCGTGGGGAGGTCGGAATTTGCCCTTTGCAAATTTCGGGTGGGAGGACAACGCCTACCACCGCCCCCCCACCCGGATCGCTTTGCTCTCCGACCTCCCCACAAGGGGGAGGTGATTTTCACTTCTTCCGCGCCAGCATCACGCCGTCGCCGATGGTGGCGAGCGCCACATCCACGCGGTCGTCGGAATGAATCTTCTTGTTCAGCGCGCGGATCGCCACCGTGTTCGTGTCGGTGTTCGCCGGATCGGCCACCGCGCCGCTCCACAGCATGTTGTCCAGCGCGATCAACCCGCCCGGCCGCACCAGTTTCAGCGCGCGCTCGTAATAGGCGTCGTAGTTCGGCTTGTCGGCGTCGATGAACACAAAGTCGAACGGGCCTTCCTGGGCCGCGATCATGCGGTCCATCGCATCCACCGCCGGGCCCAGGCGCAGGTCGATCTTCCCGTCCACGCCCGCTTCCTTCCAGTATTTACGGGCGCGGTCGGTGAACTCCTGGCTCACGTCGAGACAGACCGCCTTGCCGTTCGCGGGCAGCGCCTGCGCGACCGACAGCGCGCTGTAACCGGTGAAGGTGCCGATCTCCAGATAGCGCGTCGCGCCGATGAGTTTGGCCACAAGCGCCATGAACGCGCCCTGATCGGCGCCGATCTGCATCATGGCCAGCGGCATCGCCGCCGTTTCCGCGCGGCAACGAATCTGCGCCGCGGATTCGCGCGCGCCGTTCGCATCCACATACGCTTCCAGTTGTTCGCTTCCGCGCAGCATTCGACCCATGGTTGTCATTCCAAATTTGTCACACCAAAATAATCAAATACTCATCAAATAACAAGCCACTTCCCTGAAATCGCCGCTTTCTCGACTTGTTCGGGCCGCGTTCGCTGGCGAAAACAGCTTCGTCGGCTGGCTGCGTTATGTGGCGATCCGGAAGACATCTGCCCCCCAGCCCCTACCGGGTTGCCCTGGTCAGCCGACATTTCCCCTCCCCCGCAATCTGCGCCACCCTCTCCCGAAAGCCATCGGGAGGACAGCATGCGTTTGAAGGACCGCGCCGCCATCGTCACCGGCGCCGCATCGGGTATCGGCAAAGCCACCGCGCAACTTTTTGCAGAGGAAGGCGCGAAGGTTCTGGCCGTCGATCTGCCGGACAAAGGCCTCGCCTCGTCGCACGCCAATGTCGTGACCTTCGAGAAAAGCGTCGGCGACAGGGACGCAGCGGACGCCATCATCGGCGAAGCGATAAAGCGCTTCGGCAAGCTCGACATCTTGATGAACAATGCCGGCGTCTCGTCGTCCACGCGCATCGAGGCGATGACGGAGGAGATCTGGCAGCGCGAAATCAACATTAATCTCTCCGCGCAGATGCGGCTGTGCCAGAAGGCTTTGCCGCATCTGAAAGAGTCGCCCGCCGGGCGCATCGTCAACGTCGCGTCGGTGATGGCGGAAGGCACCGATTACGGACTCTCCGCCTATTGCGCGTCGAAGGCCGGTGTCGCGGGCCTCACGCGCACGCTGGCGCTGGAGCTGGGCAAGTTCGGCATCACCGCGAATTATCTGGAGCCCGGCGCGATCAAAACCGGCATGACCAGCGGCTTGTGGGACGCGCGCCCCGACATCGCGGAGATCTGGGCGAAGAAGGCGGCGCTGCGCCGCCTCGGCCAGCCGATCGATCTGGCGCGCGCCGCGCTGTTTCTGGCCAGCGATGACGGCGGCTTCGTCACCGGGCATGGCCTCGTCGTGGATGGCGGGCTGATGCTGCGCGTCTAGCGGCCCATCTTCTTCAGGTTGGCCGACATCTGCCCGAACAATCCGCCGACCGCGCCGGTGACGACGCAGATGGTGGTGAACAGCGGCACCACGCGCGTGGGCGCATCGTGCAGCGCCACCGAAAGGCCGACGCCGATCAGCGCCACGGCGCCGCCGATGATCGCGGCCATCGTGGCGCTGGTGAAATAACCCTTGCCGGTGTCCATCGCGTAGAGATAGCCCGCGACGGCGGAAATCGTCATGCCGCCCAGCAGGAAGCCCTGCCGCTCGACGAACGGTATGAAATGCGTGGCGACCATCAGGGCAATTTCGAGAACCACGCCGACGATGAAGGCGCGGATAAAGACGCGGGTGTCGATCAAAAGACGCTCCGGGAACGGTGAAGGACATTCATTCTGTCCGCTTTGCGCGGGCGCGCAAATATCGAAAGCGGCGCAGCGCGGTTTCGCGCGCGTTTTCGCGAGGCCCCTGCACCGAAACCACCCATGACCGACCTTTAAGGAACTTGGCCTTGCGGATTTCGACCGATTCCCGTTAAGCCCTTGGACGAGCGAAATTTCGCCAGGACCGATGATCGAAATCGAAGGGCTGACCAAGCATTTCGGCGCTGTCGCCGCCGTCGCCGGAATCGACCTCAAGGTCGGCAAGGGCGAGGTGCTGGGCTTCCTGGGGCCGAACGGCGCGGGCAAGTCCACCACCATGAAGATGGTCACCGGTTTCCTCGCGCCCACCGAAGGCCGCGTGTCGGTGTGCGGACACGATATCGAGACCGACACCATCGCCGCGCAGCGGAGCATCGGCTATCTGCCGGAAGGCGCGCCGGCCTATGGCGACATGACACCGCGCCAGTTTCTCGCCTTCATCGCGCGCGTGCGCGGCTTCGAAGGCGCGGCGAACAAGGCGCGCGTGGAGGCCGCCGTCGCCAAGACCGATCTCGATCCGGTTCTCGACCAGCCCATCGACACGCTATCCAAGGGGTTCAAGCGCCGCGTCGGCCTGGCACAGGCGATCCTGCACGATCCGCCGGTGCTCATCATGGACGAGCCGACCGACGGCCTCGATCCCAACCAGAAACATTCGGTGCGCGAACTCATCCGCGCGATGGCGCGGGAGAAGGCCATCATCGTCTCCACCCATCTGCTGGAAGAAGTGGAAGCGATCTGCACCCGCGCCGTCATCATCGACCGCGGCCGCGTGGTGGCGGACGGGACGCCCGCGCAGTTGCTCGCGCGCTCGCGCCATCACAACGCGGTGACGCTGACCGTGCCCGCGCAAGACGCCGCGAACATCACGACCAAGCTGCGCACCATCGCGGCGGTGGCAACGGTCGAGCAGGCGCCGGGCGATGGCGGCACGGTGCAACTTACCGCTTTCCCCAAAGGCGGCGCGCTTCTGATCGAAGACGTCGGCCGCATGGCGGCGGACGACGAATGGAAGGTGCAGGAGCTTTACGCCGAACCCGGCCGTCTGGACGAAGTGTTCCGCGCCATCACCACCCACGACGCCGCCCGCGCCCGCGAGGCCCGCGCATGAACTATCACGCAGAGCCGCAGAGACGCAGAGACCGTGAAAAGCTCGCGGAGGCCCGGAGGTCTTTGCCCGGTCTTTCAAGTTGGTGGACTTTTTTTGGCGCGCTTGGCGCGCCGATCCATTCGGAAATCTCTTCCGCCGACAATCTCCGCGCCTCCGCGCCTTCGCGCCTACACGCGCCATTTCTCTGTGTCTCTGCGGCTCTGCGTGAGAAAAATCCCGGCCACAGGGTGCGGCGATGAATTCGGTCTGGCCCATCTTCCGCCGGGAGTTCGCGACCTATTTCGCGACGCCGCTGGCCTACGTCTTCATCGTGATCTTCCTGTTCGCGATGGGCGCGTTCACCTTCTACATCGGCAATTTCTATCAGAACGGCGTCGCCGATCTGACCGTGTTCTTCGGCTATCACCCGTGGCTCTATCTCTTCCTCGTGCCCGCCATCGCCATGCGGCTGTGGGCGGAGGAGCGCCGCACCGGCACCATGGAATTGCTGATGACGTTGCCGGTGCCGCTCTGGGCCACGGTGGTGGGAAAATTCCTCGCGGCCTGGGCGTTCACCGGCATCGCGCTCGCCCTCACCTTCCCGATCTGGCTGACGGTGAATTTTCTCGGCAGCCCCGACAACGGCGTGATCCTCGCCAGCTATATCGGCAGCTTCCTGATGGCGGGCGGCTATCTTGCCATCGGCGCGGCGATCAGTGCCATGACGAGCAATCAGGTGATCGCCTTCGTGGTCAGCGTCGTGGTGTGCTTCCTGTTCACCGTGTCGGGCGCGCCGCTGGTGCTGGACTTTTTCCGCGACTGGGCGCCGCTGCTGCTCATCAACACCATCGCCTCCTTCAGCTTCCTCACCCATTTCTCCGCCATCACCGCGGGCGTGATCGACCTGCGCGACGTGATCTATTTTGTTTCCCTCATCGCGCTGTTCCTGCTGGTGAACATCGTGGTGATCGACCTGAAGCGGACGGGCTGAGATGAAACCGATCTCGCGCCGCGCCTATGCCATCGCCGCCGTGATCCTCGCGGCCGTCATCTTCGTCGCCGTCAACATCGCGGCGAACACCGGTCTCACCGACTCCAAGCTCGACCTCACCGAGAACGGCCAGTTCACGCTGTCGCAGGGCACCAAGCACATCATCGCGCAATTGAAGGAGCCCATCACGCTGCGCTTCTTCTATTCCAAGAAGACAGCTTCCGATTACGCCCAGATCGACGCCTATGCGCGGCGCGTGCGCGACATGCTGCAGGAATACGCCGCGCGCAGCGACGGCAAGATCATCCTGCAGGATGTCGATCCCGAACCCTTCACGCCGGAAGAAGACGAAGCCACCGCCAACGGCCTGACCGGCGCGCCGACCGACAGCGGCACCGCCGTCTATTTCGGCCTGCTGGCATCCAACACCGTCGGCGACAAGGAAGTGGTGCCGTTCTTCACCGCCGAGCGCGAGCCTTATCTGGAATACGATCTCTCCGCGCTGATCTACCGCCTCTCCCATCCCCGCAAAGCGAAGATCGCGGTGCTGACCAGCCTGCCGCTGGACGGCGGCATGCAGATGATGATGCAGGGCGGCGCGCAGCCCAACATGATCTATCAGCAACTCCAGCAGAGCTACGACACCCAGATGCTGGATCAGGATTTCACGAAAATCCCCGCCGGCACCGACGTGCTGGTGATCGTGCAGCCGCCGGTGATCGCCCTGCCGCAGAAGCTCGCCATCGACCAGTTCGTGATGGGCGGCGGCCATGCGCTGGTGTTCCTCGATCCCAATTCCGAGATGGCGCAGATGGCCAATGGCGGCGCGCCGAGCGCCTCCAGCCTGCCCGCGCTGCTGAAGGCCTGGGGCGTCGCCTACAATCCGAAGAAAGTGCTGGGCGACCGTTTGCTGGCGCAGCAGGTGCAGACCTCCGGCGATCCGCGCAATCCCACGGCGCGTTATCCGATCTGGCTGCATCTGAACGCCGACGATTTCAACAAAACCGATCAGGTCACCGCGCAGCTTCAGACCGTGAACCTCGCCAGCGCGGGCGCGTTCTCACCGCTCAAGGGCGCAACGACGAAATTCACGCCGCTGATGTCGTCTTCCGATCAGGCCAGCCTGCTGGATGCGCCGCTGGTGCAGATGACGCCGCGCCCGCAGGATCTTTGGAATCTCATCCGTCCCGCCGGTTCGCCCTACACCATCGCCGCGCGCATCACCGGCCCGGCGAAAAGCGCCTTCCCGCAGGTCGCGCCGATCAAATCCGCGAAAGACATCAACGTCATCGTCGTCGCCGACAGCGACATCTTCGACGACCGCTTCTGGGTGCGCACGCAGGACCTGTTCGGCAAGCGCATCGCCCAGCCCTTCGCGGATAACGTCGCCTTCGTGCTGAACGCGGTGGAGAACCTCACCGGCTCGTCCGACCTCATCTCGCTGCGCACGCGCGCCTCCAGCGACCGGCCGTTCACGGTGGTCAAGCAGATGCAGGCCGAGGCGCAGGCGCAATATCAGCAGGAAGCCGACGCGCTGCAGGCCCGCCTCTCCGACACCGAGCAGCGCCTGCACGCGCTGGAACAGGGCGAAGCCGCCAACGGCCAGAACGCCAAGACGCTGACGCCCGCGCAGAAAAGCGAGATCGAGAAATTCAAGCACGATCTCATCAACACCCGCGCGCAGCTTCGCGACGTGCAGGCACGGCTGCGCAGCGACATCGACGCGCTGGGCAGCATCCTTGCCTTCATCAACATCGCGCTGGTGCCGATCCTGGTGGCGCTCTTCGCGCTCGTCATGGCAGGCTTGCGCCGCCGCCGCCGCGCCAAGGCGGTGAAGGCATGAACATGCTGGACGCCATCCGCACCGATCCACGCCGCCGCAATCTGGCGATCCTCGCGCTCGTCGCGGTCATTGCCATCGCGCTGGCGGCGCTCGGCATCCATCACCAGTCCGCGGTGATGGGTACCAAGACCGAAGCCGAAACCGTCTTCCCCAAGCTTCCCGGCCAGATCCGCAAGGTCGCGCGCATCCATATCGTGTCGAAAGCCCATGGCGAACTGAACATCGTGTTCGATCCCGAGGAAGGCTGGGTCCTGCCGCAGCACTCCGACTATCCGGCGTCGTTCGAGACGTTGCGCGCCACGGTCGTGGGCCTCGCCGCGTTGCAGACCATCGAGCCCGCCACCGCCCTGCCGCAATGGTACGGCCGGATCTCGGTGGACGCGCCGCCCAAAGGCAGCGGCACGCTGATCGAATTGCTCGACGACAAGGGCGCCATCCTCGCTTCGCTCATTCTCGGCAGGAGCACCGACATCGGCGACCCGAGCGGCGCGACCGGCCTTTACATTCGCAAGCCCGGCGACAGGCAGAGCTGGCTGGCGCGCAGCGTGTTCGAACCCAAAAACGATGCCGCGGACTGGATGGAGAAGGACATCCTCGCCATCGATCAGGCGCGGATTCAGAGCGTGGACGTGGCGCCCGTCACCGGCCCCGCCTTCACCGCGCAGCGGAACAGCCCCGGCGAACTGGACTTCGCGCTGACGCCGATGCCCGCGGGCCGCGAACAGGCCTATCCCGGCGCGGCGAATGCCATCGCCACCGCCATCACCGGCTTCACCTTCGACGATGCCCGGCCGGTCTCCGATTTCGATTTCTCCGCCGCGCCGCGCATCGTGACGCATACCTTCGACGGGCTGGAGATCACCGTGAAAGTCGTGACCGAAGGCCCCGCCTTCTGGGCCACCGTCTATGCCGAGGGCGACCCCGGCAAGCCGGACGCCGCACGCGAAGCCCGCGCCATAGATGCGCATGCCGACGGATGGGCCTATAAGCTGCCGGACGACAAGGGCAAGCTTTTCATGACCACACTCGATTCCCTGCTGAAGCCCGCCGCGGCAAAGAAATGAACGCGGAGCCGATCGTACAGACCAGCGGGGACGTCACGTTCCTGCGCGACTGCTGGTACATGGCCGCACTTGCGCGCGACGTGAAGCGCGGCGGCATGATGCGCAAGCTTCTGCTGGGCGAGCCGGTGGTGATCGGCCGCATGAAGAACGGCGATCTGTTCGCGCTGCGCGATATCTGCCCGCATCGCGGCGTGCCGCTCTCCGCCGGAAAGGTTCTCGGCGAGGCCAGCGTGGAGTGCCCCTATCACGGCTGGCGCTTCAGGAAGGATGGCGTGTGTTCGCTGATCCCGTCGACGGTGGACGGACAGGACAATATCGACCCCTCGAAAATCCGCGTGCGGTCTTATCCGGTGCGCGAGCAGGATGGCTTGATCTGGGTCTATTTCGCGGCAAACGAACGGGCCGAGCCCGCAAGCGAACCGCCGCGCGTGCCGGTGCCGAACGCCGTGCCGCGCTGGGTGGAAAGCCAGACCTTCACCTGCGGCATCGACCACGCCGTCATCGGCCTGATGGACCCGGCCCATGCGCCCTATGTGCATGGCCGCTGGTGGTGGCGCGTGACGCCACGCGAGAAGGTGAAGCACTACGAACCGCTGCCGACCGGCTTCGTGATGACGCGCCACGCACCAAGCAAAGCCGCTTACAAAATTCTCGGCGGCGCAGACGTTTCCACCGAGATCACCTTCGAGCTTCCCTCCACGCGCTTCGAGAACATCCGCGGCACCATCTTCGGCCGCAGCTTCGACGTGTCCGGCCTCACCGTCTGCACGCCCATCGACGCGAACAACACGCAGGTGACGCAAATCTTCTTCTGGCCCGCATGGCTTGGCTTCCTGAAACCGTTCTTCATGATCCTCGGCCCCACCTTCCTGGGCGACGACCGCCGCATCGTGGAACTCCAAAAGCAGGGCTTGGAATTCAATCCGTCGCTCATGCTGATCCAGGATTCGGACGTTCCGGCCATGTGGTATCACCGCCTGAAGAAGGCTTGGGCAGAATCGACCGCTAACGGCACCCCCTTCGTGAATCCCGTAAAACCGCGCACGTTGCGGTGGCGGAGTTAAATATGAGAATCACCTCCCCCTTGTGGGGAGGTCGATAAAATTCGAAGCGCAGCGAAGAATTTTTCGGGTGGGGGCAAACTCTGCACGACCGTCCCCCACCCGAAATCTGCTTCGCAGATTTCGACCTCCCCACAAGGGGGAGGTGATTATTGAAGTCTCGCAAGACCGCCCAGAAACAACTGTGCACTGCGGCAATTCGAGGGTTGCGGCAACCGGCTCAAGGGTCTAGACGGTCCCCTTAACCTGCAATCTGACCGGGCCAAACGCGCGACTCGCGCGGGAGCGTCCGCGCGCGCGAGATACGATGCCAAAACGCCAAGACATCCACACCGTCCTCATCATCGGCGCGGGGCCTATCGTTATCGGGCAGGCTTGCGAGTTCGACTACTCCGGCGCGCAGGCGTGCAAGGCGCTTCGGGCCGAGGGCTATCGCGTGGTGCTGGTGAACTCCAACCCCGCCACCATCATGACCGACCCGGACATGGCGGACGCAACCTATATCGAACCCATCACGCCGGAATTCGTCGAGAAGGTGATTGCGCGCGAGACGCCGAATGTGCCGGCGGGCAAGAAATTCGTGCTGCTGCCGACGATGGGCGGGCAGACCGCGCTCAACACCGCGCTCTCCTTGCGCAAGCGCGGCGTGCTGGAGAAATACGATGTCGAACTGATCGGCGCCTCCGCCGACGCCATCGACAAGGCCGAAGACCGCGAGCTCTTCCGCCAGGCGATGATGAAGATCGGGCTGGACGTTCCGGTCGGCGTCACGCTGAAAGGCTATCTGCGCCACAAGAAGGACGACGCGGGCAACTTCCTCTATGACGGCCAGAACAACCCGATCATGGAGCTTTCGCCCGAAGCCTTCGCCCATGCGCTGCAGGCGCTGGACGAAGTCGGCCTGCCCGCCGTCATCCGCCCCAGCTTCACGCTCGGCGGCACCGGCGGCGGCATCGCCTACAACCGCGAGGAATATTTCGAGATCGTGGAAGCGGGCCTCGATGCCTCGCCCACCAACGAAGTGCTGATCGAGCAATCGGTGCTCGGCTGGAAGGAATATGAGATGGAAGTCGTGCGCGACCGCGCCGACAACGCCATCATCATCTGCTCCATCGAGAATGTGGACCCGATGGGCGTGCACACCGGCGACAGCATCACCGTCGCCCCCGCCCTCACGCTGACCGACAAGGAATATCAGCGCATGCGCTCCGCCTCCATCGCGGTGCTGCGCGAGATCGGCGTGGAGACCGGCGGATCGAACGTGCAGTTCGCGGTGAACCCGGCGGATGGCCGCATGGTTGTCATCGAGATGAACCCGCGCGTGTCGCGCTCCTCCGCGCTGGCCTCGAAGGCCACCGGCTTTCCGATTGCGAAGGTCGCCGCGAAGCTGGCCGTGGGCTACACGCTGGACGAATTGCAGAACGACATCACCAAGGTGACCCCTGCCTCCTTCGAACCCACCATCGACTATGTGGTGACGAAAATCCCGCGCTTCGCCTTCGAGAAATTTCCCGGCGCGGAGCCGACCCTCACCACCTCCATGAAATCCGTCGGCGAAGCCATGGCCATCGGCCGCACCTTCGCGGAGTCGGTGCAGAAGGCGCTGCGCTCACTGGAAACCGGCCTCACCGGCTTCGACGAGATCGACCTGCCCGACGACAAGGATTCCATGCGCGCCGCGCTGGCCAAAGCCACGCCGGATCGCCTGCGCATCGCGGCGCAGGCGTTGCGCAACGGCATGCCGGTGGAAGACGTCGCTGCCATCGCCAAATACGATCCGTGGTTCCTGAACGAGATCGCGCAGATCGTCGCCACCGAGAAGGACATCCGCGTCCACGGCCTGCCGAAGGATCGCGAGGCGTTCCGTCGCCTGAAGGCCATGGGCTTTTCCGACGCCCGTCTCGCCAAGCTGACCGGCATGAAGGAGAAAGGTGTCCGCGCCGTCCGCACGGCGCTGAACGTCCATCCGGTGTTCAAGCGCATCGATAGCTGCGCCGCCGAATTCGCCGCGATCACGCCGTATATGTATGCGACCTACGAGACGCCGGTGAACGGCGAAGCCGAATGCGAGGCGCGCCCCAGCGACAAGAAGAAGATCATCATCCTCGGCGGCGGGCCCAACCGCATCGGCCAGGGCATCGAATTCGACTATTGCTGCTGCCACGCCGCGTTCTCGCTGTCGGCGCAGGGGTTCGAGACCATCATGGTCAACTGCAACCCCGAAACCGTCTCCACCGATTACGACACTTCCGACCGCCTCTATTTCGAGCCGCTCACGGCGGAAGACGTGCTGGAGATCGTGCGCGTCGAGCAGAGCAAGGGCACGCTTGCGGGCGTGATCGTGCAGTTCGGCGGGCAGACGCCGCTGAAACTGGCAAACACGCTGACCGATGAAGGCGTGCCGATCCTCGGTACCAGCGCCGATGCCATCGACCTCGCGGAAGACCGCAAGCGGTTCCAGGTTCTGCTGCACGATCTCAAACTCAAGCAGCCCAAGAACGCCACCGCGATGACGCCCGAAGAGACGATGGCGGCGGCGAAAGAGATCGGTTTCCCGATCATCCTGCGCCCGTCTTATGTGCTGGGCGGCCGCGGCATGGTGGTGGTGCCGAACGAGGCGGTGCTCAAGGCGACCGTGGCGCAAGGCGACGTGTTCAAGATCTCGGGCGACAACCCGGTGTTGATCGACGGCTTCCTGCACCACGCCATCGAGGTGGATGTGGACGCCATCGGCGACAGCGACGGCGAGGTCTGGATCGCCGGCATCATGGAGCACATCGAGGAAGCCGGCGTGCATTCCGGCGACAGCGCCTGCGCGATCCCGCCCCACTCGCTGCCGAAAGCCATCATCGCGGAAATCGAACGCCAGACCGTCGCGATGGCCAAGGCGCTGAACGTGCGCGGGCTGATGAATGTGCAATATGCCGTGCAGGACGGCGAAATCTATGTGCTGGAAGTGAACCCGCGCGCCAGCCGCACCGTGCCGTTCGTGGCGAAAGCCATCGGCCTGCCCGTCGCCGCCATCGCCGCGCGCGTCATGTCCGGCGAGAAACTCAAATCGTTCAACCTCAAGAAGCCGAACCCGGACCACATCGCGGTGAAGGAAGCGGTGATGCCGTTCAATCGTTTCCCGGGCGTGGACGTGGTGCTCGGCCCGGAAATGAAATCCACCGGCGAGGTGATGGGCCTCGACGAGAATTTCGGCCGCGCCTTCGCGAAAGCACAAGTCGGCGCGGGGCTTCGCCTGCCCCATTCCGGCGTGGTGTTCGTGTCGGTGAAGGATGCCGACAAGGAATACGCGCTCCAGCCGGTGCGCGATCTGGTCGATATGGGCTTCGAGATCATCGCCACGCGCGGCACCGCGCAGTTCCTTCAGGAGAACGGCGTGCCGGTGAAAGTGGTGAACAAGGTTCTGGAAGGCCGCCCGCACATCGTGGACGCCATCAAGAACGGCGAAGTGCAGCTTGTCTTCAACACCACCGAAGGCACGCAGAGCCTCGCGGACTCCTTCTCCATCCGCCGCACCACGCTGCACCAGAAGGTTCCCTACTACACGACCGTCGCGGGGGCGGCGGCGGCCACCCAGGCCATCCGGGCGCTCAGGGAGGGGTCCCTTGAAGTGGCCCCCCTCCAGTCTTACACTTCCTGACGTGATCGCTGATTGGGCAATAGAGAAAGTCCAGGCGTAACAAGTACTTAACAGAATTCAGCGCGTCCGATTCCGGTCCTTCCCGGCCGGAAGGGGCGCTTTTGACACTTAGGACGTTATAGGTGCCATGGAACGCATTCCGATGACCGCGACCGGGCTCAAGAGCCTGGAAGACGAGCTGAACCAGCTCAAGAACGTGGACCGCCACGAGATCATCAAGCACATCGCCGAAGCGCGCGCGCATGGCGATCTGTCCGAGAACGCGGAGTATCACGCCGCGAAGGAAAAGCAGTCCTTCATCGAAGGCCGCGTGATCGAGCTTGAGGACATGATCGGCCGCGCCGACGTGATCGACGTGTCGAAGATGTCCGGCACCACCGTCAAATTCGGCGCCACCGTCACGCTGGCCGACGAAGACACCGACGAGAAGAAGAAATACCAGATCGTCGGCGACCACGAGGCCGACATCAAAAAGGGCCGCATCTCCATCTCCTCGCCCATCGCCCGCGCCCTCATCGGCAAGAGCAAGGGCGACAGCGTCGAAGTCGCCGCCCCCGGCGGCGCGCGCTCGTATGAGATATTGAAGGTGGAGTTCGTTTAAGAGCCGCTTCCGTTTCAAAACTTTTATCCGTCATCACCCGGTCGCTCGCCTTTTTGCGAGCGATCCGGGTGACCCAATTTTACCGGACCGCGCAACTCCGTCTCATCTCTGATGAACGCAATCCGCGTCAGCCAGGCTTGGATTTCCTCTTTTGTGGGCATCTCGGGATACCAGTCTGCGGCCAGATCGTTCCAATCCGGATTATCGGTCCGGATCAAATTGATCTTCCAGGCACGCGGCCATTTCTTGATCCGCTTTTCCCGGTGAATGGCATCCAACGCCGTTCCGATTTCCTCGAAATACACAAGCGTCTTCACACCGTACTTTTTCGTAAATCCTTCGAACAGGCCATTCTTGTGCTGATACACTCTCGCTTGAAGGTCGCTGGTGACGCCTGTGTAGAGCGTGCCGTAAGGCTTGCTGGCCAGAATATAGACGAAGAATTTTCGATCTATGCGCATAGCCCGCTGCACCAAAAATGGGTCGCCCGCATAAAGCGGGCGATGACGATTCTGGATAAAATCAATCAAGCAACAATGCTTAGCTTATTCCCGCACCGCGATCAGCGCGGTCATTTCCGCGATCTCTTCGAAGCGGCCGTCCGGCGACAGCGCGGCCAGCGCGGCGCGCAATTCGCGCTCGAACTCGTCCTTGCGGTCGCCCAGCTTCTGCGGCGCGGTGGTGGAGAGCGAGAACGCCAGCCCCACGATGTCGTCCGCCGTGCGCGGCACCGTCACGAACACGCTGATGCGCTCCAGATGCCCGAAGGCCGAATGCATCAGCACGGATTCATGCGCGCGAAAATCCTCGCGCTCCCGCGCCTGCACATGGAAAGACTCGCTGCGGCCATAGCGGTTCGCCAGATCGTGCAGCACGCGGCGCCAGGAATTCTCCGCCGTCTTCGTATGATGATCGTGCATCAGCGCGATCCCGCCGCCGGGCGCGATCAGGGGATCGAGGATTTTCAGCGTCGCCTCGCGGTCCATCCAGTGGAACGAGCGGCCCATCGTCACCAGCTTGAACGGCCCGATGCCGGCGGGCATGTCGAACGAACTGCCGGCCTTGAGATCGAGCGTCACGCCCGCATCGCGCGCGGCAGCGGCCGCCGCGTCCAGCATCGCAGGCTCCGGGTCGATACCCGTCACCGTCATCCCCGCTTTCGCGAACGGGATGGCGAGCAGGCCCGGCCCGCATCCCAGATCCATCACCGCGTCGCCCGGCTGCAAACCGAGATGTGCGATCACGCGCCGGATGAGCAGATCGGGATAGCCCAGCCTGTAGCGGCTGTAATAGGGCACGGTCGTCTCGAAACGGCGCGGATCGTAGGTTTTGGCGGCCTGGGACATGATTTGGCTTTGGGGCTGGGGTCTTTATATTAGCGGCGGCGTATTCGGGCAGGAATCATGGCGACAATCGCGCTGGTGGACGACGACAAGAACATCCTGACTTCCGTCAGCATGCTGCTGGAGCAGGAAGGCTATCAAGTGAAGACTTTTTCCGACGGCGCCGCCGCGCTGGACGGGTTGACCGCCGCGCCGCCGGATCTCGCCATCCTCGACATCAAGATGCCCCGCATGGACGGATTGGAACTTCTGCGCCGCCTGCGCCAGAGCGGCGACCTGCCGGTGATCTTCCTCACCTCCAAGGATGAAGAGATCGACGAATTGATGGGCCTGAACGCGGGCGCCGACGACTATATCCGCAAGCCCTTCTCCCAGCGCCTGCTGCTGGAGCGCGTGAAGGCCGTGCTTCGCCGCAACGAAGGCCACAAGCAGCCGTCTTCCGCGCCCGCCAATGGCGAGCCGAAGAAGGAAGCCATGGTGCGCGGCAAGCTGGCGCTCGATCCGCAGCGCCACGAATGCACCTGGGACGGCAAGCCCGTGCGCCTCACCGTCACCGAGTTCCTGATCCTGCAATGCCTCGCCCAGCGCCCCGGCTTCGTGAAGAGCCGCGACAACCTGATGGACGCGGCCTATGACGATCAGGTCTATGTGGACGACCGCACCATCGACAGCCACATCAAGCGCCTGCGCAAGAAGTTCAAGGCGATCGACGACGATTTCGACGCCATCGAGACGCTTTACGGCGTCGGCTATCGCTACAAGGAATAGTGGCCGCGCGTGGCTTTCGAAACGCCCGCAAGCTTCCCGCGTTTTTCCGCCCTCACCCGGCGCATCATCTTCTTCAACGCGGTCGCGCTGATCATCCTGATCGGCGGCGTGCTCGTCGTGCAGACGAGCGGGCGCAGCCTGGTCGATGAGCGCGTCAGCGGCATCCGCCAGCAGGCGCTGATCGTGGCCGGCACGCTGGCCGAATACACCACCAACGAAGAAACCCACCGGCTGAAGCAGGAGGACGCGGAGTCGCTGCTGCGCCAGCTCATCGCCCCCACCAAGCTGCGCGCGCGGCTTTACGGCACCAACGGCCAACTCGAAATCGACACGCGCGAGCTTCTGCCGCGCAATGTCGTGCAGGTGTCGTATCTCCCGCCGCTCGATTTCTGGAGCCGCGTGCGCCAGACGGCGCGGCGCATCTTCGACGGCGTCATGGGCATCCGGCCCTTCGCGAAGCTGCAGCCCTATTTCGAGGCGGGCAGCGACGGCCGCGTCTATGCGGAAGTGAACGCCGCGCTCAGCGGCGAGACGGCAACCGCCGAGCGCGTGGACGAGCGCAACCGCATGGTGCTGTCCGTCGCCGTGCCCATCCAGCGCTTCAAGGCGATCTATGGTGTGCTGATGGTCTCCACCGAAGGCGGCGACATCGACGATATCGTGCGCGAGGAGCGCGTCACCCTGATCGAGGTGTTCGCGGTGGCGCTGGTGGTGATGCTGCTGTCGTCGCTCTATCTGGCGGGTTTCATCGCCGAGCCCATCCGCCGCCTTGCCGCCGCCGCCGACACGGTGCGCAGCGGCCGCGCGGGCCGCGACAGCCTGCCCGTCTTCCGCGAACGGAACGACGAGATCGGCGATCTGGCCGAAAGCCTCTCCGCCATGACGCGCGCGCTGTATGACCGCATCGACGCCATCGAAAGCTTCGCCGCCGACGTGGCGCACGAACTGAAGAACCCGCTCACCTCCCTGAAAAGTGCCATCGAAACCTTCTCCCGCGCGAAGGACGATGAATCGCGCGCCAAGCTCATGGAGGTGGTGCGCAACGATGTGCGCCGCATCGACCGGCTGATCAGCGACATCTCCGATGCCTCCCGCCTCGATGCCGAACTTTCCCGCGAGACGCCCAACCCCGTGAACCTCGCGCATCTGCTGGAAACCATCGTGGAGGTTTACAAGTTCATGGAGCTGCCGCGCGGCGTCACGCTTTCGCTGTCGTCCGCGCTGCCCGAACACGCCACCGTCATCGGCCGCGACGAGCGGCTGGGCCAGATCTTCCGCAATCTGGTGGACAACGCCGTGTCGTTCAGCCCCGCGAACGGCGTCGTCTCCATCACCGCGCGGGCGGAAGGCGGCAAGGCGCTTATCAGCGTGGCCGACGAAGGCCCCGGCATCCCGCCGGACAATCTGGAATCCATCTTCAACCGCTTCTACACGGAACGCCCCGCCGAGCACGGGTTCGGCAAGAACTCGGGCCTCGGCCTTTCCATCGCGCGGCAGATCGCGCAAGGCGCGAACGGCCGTATCTGGGCCGAAAACCGCGAAACCCGCGGCGCCCGCTTCACCGTTGAATTGCCGCTGGCAAAGCCCACATAAATGGTCATGGTCAACATCCACGCGTCCTGCGTCGTGCTTGCGGATGCAGC
>JAFECN010000261.1 GCA_018242145.1 Pseudomonadota bacterium | reverse complement strand
CTTCTACAACAACTGTTTCAAGAACGGCATCCTGCCCATCGCGCTGCCGCAGGAGATCATCGACAAGCTGATGGACGATGCGGAGCGCGGCGCCAATGCCGTCATCACCGTCGATCTGGAGAAACAGGAAGTGCGCGGCCCCGATGGCGGCACGGTGAAATTCGACGTCGATCCCTTCCGCAAGCAATGCCTGCTGAACGGCTGGGACGATATCGGCCTTACCTTGCGCAACGAAAGCAAGATCTCCGATTTCGAGAAGCGCCACGCCGCACAAGCGAGCTGGCTATGAGCGAACAGGTCCTGCGCGAAGAGAAGGACGGTCTCGTCACGCTGACACTGAACCGCCCGCAGAAGCTGAACGCGCTGAACCATGCGGTGTTCAAGGACCTGGCCGCGCATCTGGACTGGATCGAGCAGAACGCGGCGAAGATCGGCTGCGTGATCCTGCGCGGCACGGGGCGCAGTTTCTGCGCCGGCCACGATCTCGACGATATTTCCGGCGGTGGCGAAGGCTTGTCGGTCTCGCATTTCGAGACGCGCACCATCGAGCGCATGTCGGACCTGCCGATGCCGGTCGTGTGCGTGGTGCAGGGCCATTGCCTGACCGGCGGCCTCGAATTGGCGCTGGGCGCGGACATCATCATCGCCGCCGAGAATGCGAAGTTCGCGGACACGCACGGCAAATGGGATCTGGTGCCGGTGTGGGGCATGAGCCAGCGGCTGCCGCGCCGTGTCGGCAGGGCCAAGGCGATGGAGATGATGTTCACCTCGCACACCTATTCCGGCCGCGAAGCCGCCGACATGGGCCTCGCCAATTTCTGCGTCGCCGATGCGGAGCTGGATGCGGCGGTGGCGGCGTTCGCGAAAGAGGTTCTTGCCAATAGCTGGCGCAGCAACGCGGCGAACAAGAAGCTCCTGAAAGATACCGATGGCCTGACCGAGAAAGCCGGGCTCGCGCACGAGCTTCATCGCACCGTGGGCCGCGGCAATGAAATGGGCGGACGCCTCGCCCGGATGCGAAAGTAAAACCTCCGTTGTCATGGCCCGCGAATGCGGGCCACCCAGGTGACACGGAGTCACGGGCGCAAAATAAGGCGCCGCTGAAATCTCAAAACCGGAGTTTGTGCCCAACCACACTCCGGTGGGCCATGACAAGTTTGGATTTGGACAGAGCGAAATGACTCATCAGATACTTTTAACCCCCGGTGACGGCATCGGGCCGGAAGTCATCGAAGAAACCCAGCGCGTCCTCGGCTGGTATGCGAAGAATCGCAACTTCGCCTTTCACACCGACACCGCGGCCGTCGGCGGCAACGCCTATGAGAAATTCGGCACGCCCGGGCCGGATGAAACCATCGCCAAGGCGAAGGCGGCCGATGCGGTGCTGTTCGGCGCCGTCGGCGGGCCGCAATGGGACAAGCTGCCCTTCGCCAGCAAGCCGGAGCAGGGGCTTCTACGCTTGCGCAAGGATCTGGGGCTGTTCGCCAATCTGCGCCCCGCGCTGTGCTTCGATGCGTTGAAGGATGCCTCGTCGCTGAAGCCGGAGATCGTATCGGGTCTCGACATCCTCATCGTGCGCGAACTGACCGGCGGCGTCTATTTCGGCGAGCCCAAGGAAACCACCACCCTGCCGGACGGCCAGAAGCGCGCCGTGGACACGCAGGTTTACACGACGCATGAAATCGCACGCATCGCGCGCGTGGCGTTCGAACTGGCGGGGCTGCGCAGCAAGCGTGTGGCGAGCGCGGAGAAATCCAACGTCATGGTCACTGGCGTGCTGTGGCGCGAGGTGGTGAGCGAGATCCACAAGAAGGAATTCCCGCACATCGAACTCAGCCATGTGCTGGCCGACAACTGTGCCATGCAGCTTGTCCGCAATCCCAAGCAATACGATGTGATCGTCACCGACAATCTCTTCGGCGATGTGCTGTCGGACGAGGCGGCGCAACTTACCGGCTCCATCGGCATGCTGCCGTCCGCGTCGCTGGGCGCGAAACAGGCCAATGGCAGGCAGGCCGCGCTCTATGAGCCGATCCACGGCAGCGCGCCGGACATCGCGGGCAAGGGGCTGGCCAATCCCATCGCCGGCATCCTCTCCTTCGCCATGTGCCTGCGCTATTCCTTCGGCCGCATCGAGGATGCGCAGTTGCTGGAACGCGCGGTGGACCGCGTGCTGGCGGAAGGGTTCCGCACCGCCGACATCATGCAGCCCGGCATGACAAAAGTGGGAACCGCCCAGATGACCGATGCGATCCTGAAAGCGCTGGACAAGCTCGCCGTCTGAGCTTGCCGCGCGCCCCGGTCAAGGTGATATACCGGGTCGTTTTAACGGCGGTCCGAGATGCGCCTCACCCTGCACACCGATTTCGCCTTGCGCGTGCTCATGCTTCTGGCGCTGGAGCCGGATACGCTGCACACCATCGAGGAGGTGGCGACCCGCTACCGCATCTCGAAGAACCACCTGATGAAAGTGGCGCAGACGCTGGCGCAGCAGGGCTTCATCGAAAGTGTGCGGGGCCGCAACGGCGGGCTTCGGCTCGCCCGGCCGGCCGAGCGCATCAATCTGGGCGCGGTCGTGCGCACCACCGAAGACAGTCTCACGCTGGTGGAATGCTTCGATCGCGAGACCAACACCTGCGTGGTGGCGCCGGTCTGCGGTTTGCGCGGCCCGCTGGATGAAGCGCTGGCGGCGTTTTTCGCCGTTCTGAACAAATATTCTCTGGCCGATCTCGTCGCCAATCCCGCCACCTACCGGCGCATGGCGCGGCTGCTTTCGGCGGCCCGCTGATCCGCCAAAACGCCGCACCGGGCAAAAAGTAGCATTGCATATACCTCTTTTTGGCATAAAAGAGGTATTGAAGATGCTTCTTTTAAGGGCGCCATGACCTTCGTCGTCACCGATGCCTGCATCAAGTGCAAATACATGGACTGCGTGGAGGTCTGCCCGGTCGATTGCTTCTACGAAGGCGAGAACATGCTCGTCATCGACCCGGACGTCTGCATCGACTGCGGCGTCTGCGAGCCGGAATGCCCGGCCGAGGCGATCCATCCCGACACCAAATCCGGCCTCGAGCGCTGGCTGGAACTGAACGCGAAGTTCGCCAAGCGCTGGCCCAACATCACCCAAAAGAAAACGCCGCCCGCCGACGCCAAGGCGTGGGACGGCGTGCCGGACAAATATCCCGAACATTTCAGCGAAAAACCTGGGAGTGATTGACCATGCTTGAAACCAATGTCGAGCCGCGCGAACGCGAGACCTTCTTCTATGCCCCGCCGCCTGCTGCCGCCGTGCAGCGAACCCATGCGGTCTCCACGGTGTGTTACGAGCAGATGCATCCCGGCGTTTACAAGGTGGCGCTGGCCTGTTGGATGGGCTTCCTCGGGGTGTTCGTGGTCACGTTCTTCTCAAGCGCGAATGCCCTGTTCATGATCGTCATCGACGGCGTTTACGCCGTCATGTTCTTCGGCATTCCGTGGGTATTCCACCGCATCGCGCCGCAAAGCGTCGTCCGCCCGCGCGACTTCTTCAGTTTCCTGAACGGCAGCGTGGACACGATTTACGGCCCGATCCGCGCGAGCGAGGCGCTGTTGCAGGTGATCCTCGTTCCGCTTCTGCTCGGGATCGGAGGGATCGCCATCGGGTTCATCATCCAATCCGCCCGCATGGCCTATTGAGGACGCGAGCCTCCACTCGCTGTTCCCCGCGTTCCAGGAAATGGAACCCCTCCTTCCATTTTCTGGAACGCCGTGCTACACAAGACCATGCTGGTGATCGGCACGGATATCGTGGAGCGTTATTTCGCCAGCCGGTCCGGCCATCGCGGCATCAAGGCGGCGCGATCCGCCTACGAAGCATGGCTCACCATCGCGCAAGCCGCCCGATGGTCCATGCCGTCGGACGTGAAGCGGGCGCACCCCAAGGCCAGCATCCTGAAAGGCGGACGGGCGGTGTTCAATATCAAGGCGAATGACTACCGCCTTGTCGCTGTCGTGCAATATCGCGAAGGCGTGTTGCGAATCCGGTTCTTCGGCTCGCACGCCGAGTACGATGAGATTGATGCGGAGACGGTTTGATGAAGGCGACTTTGATCATCGTTCAGAACGATGCCGATCATCGGGCGGCACTCGCTCTGATCGATCAACTCATAACCTCGGATACGCCAGCCGATCGTGCGCGTATGCTCGCGCAGGCCCGTCTCGTCGAAGCGTATGAGAAGGAGCGTTGGCCGCGCCGCCGCGCGCCACTCCCCGAACTTCTGACTTATCTGATGGATCAGCACGGTCTCACCCGTGCCGATCTCGTGCCGCTTCTGGGAACCGCCAGCCGCGTCAGCGAAGTTATGTCCGGCAAGCGCGAGTTGAGCATGACGATGGTGAAACGCCTGCGCGAGCGTTTCCACATTCCGGCGGATGTGTTGATCCCGGCGGTTTCGCGCGCGGCGGCTTAAGGCTCCACCACCACTTTGCCGATGACTTTGCGGGTGGTCAGCATGTGCATTGCCTCTACCGCCTGATCGAGCGGGAAGCGGGCGTGGATGTGCGGGCGGATTTTGCCGTCCGCCAATAACTTGTCGATAGCAGCGATGTTCTCGCGGCCTTTCTCGGGGAATTTGCGGCCATATTCGCCCGCGCGCACGCCGACGACGGAGAAGCCCTTGATCAGCGGCATGTTCACGCCGACGGTCGGAATGCGTCCACTGGTGAAGCCCACGATCAGGATGCGGCCGTTGAAGTTTATGCAGCGGATGCTCTCGTCGAACACATCGCCGCCGACCGGATCGTAGATCACGTCCGCGCCGCGCCCGCCGGTCAACTCCTTCACCGCTTCGCGGAAACCGGAGGAGGGCAGCACATGATCGGCGCCATAGTCTTTCAGGAAAGCGCTTTTTTTGTCCGATGAGGCGGTGGCGATCACCGTTGCGCCCAGCACCTTGCCCAGATCGACCGCCGCCAACCCCACGCCGCCCGCCGCGCCATGCACCAGCAGCATCTCGCCTTTCGCCAGTTCGCCGCGCCGAACCAGCGAGACATAGGCGGTGAGATAGGCGGTGGTGTAAGCCGAAGCGACGGCATAATCCGCCGAACCGGGAATGGGGCGATACGAACTCTCCGGTCCCTGCGCTTCCTCCGCGAAGCCGCCGGACAATGCGCCACCGACCACGCGGTCGCCCACCTTGAAGCGCGTCACGCCCGAACCCACCGCGATCACATCGCCCGCGCGTTCGCCGCCGACGACGAAGGGAAGCTCCGGCTTGTGCTGATACTTGCCCTGGATCATCAGGATGTCGGGGAAATTCACCGCCGCCGCGCGCACGCGGATGCGCACATCGTTCGCGCCCAGTTCCGGCAGCGTCACGTCTTCGATCTTCGCCGTTCCGATATCGTCCGCGTTGGCGCGGCAGAGCAGCGCCTTCATGCGCCGGAATCTGCGGCTTTGCCGTTGCCCGTGTGCGGCAACGAACGGATGCCGCCGAGGAACAGCGCGGTGGCGAAATCGGCGGCGGCCTTGGCATCGGCTTCCGAGCGCCGCGCCATGCGCTCCGACATCTCGAACGCCACGCCCACAATGGCGGCCATCAGGTAATCCGCATCCACCGGCGGGAAGAGGCCGCGCGCGATGGCTTTCTCGATATCCTCGCGCAACTCATCGAACCCCGCCACCACTTCCGGCGTGTCCATGCGCATGCGCATGGTGTCGGCGTTGTGGCGCATGGCGCGCACGTCCACGCCGTCGCGCAGCACGAATTCGAAGAAGGTCTGGAAAGTGGCGGAGATGAATTCCTCCACCGTGCCGGCTTTCTCGCGCGCCTCGCGAAGTTTCGGACGAATGACGAGCGCCGTCTCGTCCTGCATCGCCTGATACACTTCTTCCTTGGACTGGAAGTAGTTGTAGAAGGTGCCGCTGGCCAGCGGCGTGGCGCGGATGATGTCGCGCACCGTGGTGGCGCCATAGCCATGCTCGGCAAAGACGATGCGGGCGGCGTCCAGAATGATCTGGCGGTTCTGCTGCTTGGTCTGTTCGCGCTTGCCCGCCGGTTTGGGGGCAGGACGCGGCGGAGGCGGGGCCGTTTCGGTCTGATCCATCGGGCTCTCTTGTATGGGGCCGGGACTCTACAGATCAGTGACGCCCCGTCAACTTCTTAGTCGCGGGGAGGCTCAGGAGGCCTTGGCCAAAGCGGGGCGGGATGTGCGCGCGGCCCGCGCCTTGCCGCGCTGCCACTCGGCTTTGATCTCCCGGCAATAGCGGTCGAAATTCACCTGCATGGTGTGGCGGCGCGACGAATAATAATGGCCGATGTCGCGGCCTTCATCTTCCGCGATGGTCTTCTCCATCTCCGCCACGCTCGGCAGCGCGTAACCGCCCGCCAGATAATCCGCCACCCAGCGCGCCTGCTGCTCGGCGAAATTCACCAGCGTCGGCAACGGCTGGGCCAGCCCCATGAAGAACAGATTGTCGATGCCCGGCTTGAAGATGCGCTTGAACAGCGGCAGGTGATTGTTCTGCACCGTGATGACGGTGTCGTCGAGGAACGGGAACGAGACGTTGTAACCCGTGGCATAAATGATCGCGTCGATCTCTTCCTCGCGCCCGTCTTCGAACAGAACCTTGTTGCCGCGTTTCTCCTGAATGTTCTTCACCACCGTGATGTCGCCGCAGCCGACGCGGGTGAGGAATTCGCCGGAGACGGAGGGATGCGCGTCCGCCGGATGATGCGCGGGCTCCGGCAAGCCGTAATTGCGCATGTGGCCCACCGCTTTCACGATCAGCCGCTTGGTCATGGCGCGCACCAGCCATGTCGGCATCCAGGCGGGCGCCACGCCTTTGTCCGGCGGCGCGCCGTTGATGTATTTGGGGAAGATCCACACCCCGCGCCGCGCGGCGACGAACAGCTTCCTGGCGATGGGCTTCTGCGAAAGCTCGCTGGCGATATCCATCGCCGAATTGCCCATGCCGACCACGAGCACGTTCTTGCCGCGCAGGTCATGCGGCTCGAACGGCGTCAGATAATTGTGCGAATGAAATTCCGGCCCGTCGAAGGTGCCGGGGAATTTCGGGATGTGGTGATCCCAGTGGTGGCCGTTGCAGACGAACAGCGCATCGTAATCGCGCGTTTCGCCTGTGGAGAGTGTGACCTTCCATTTGCCGGTGGCATCGCGCGCGGCATGCTTCACCTCGGTGTTCATGGTGATGCGGTCGCGCAGGCCGAAATGGTCGATGTAATCGTTGAAATACTGCACGATCTGCGAATGGTGCGGATAGTCGGGAAAGCTGTCGGGGATCGGGAAATCGGTGAACTGCATCCGATATTTCGACGTATCAATATGCAATGACTGGTAGCAGGACGAGCGGCCGTTCGGATTCTTGTAAAGCCAGTTGCCGCCGATGGCGCTGGACATCTCGAAACAATCGAAGGGCAGCCCGCGATCCTTCAGCGCCTTCGCCGTGGTGAAGCCGGAGCAGCCCGCGCCCACGATGCAGGATTCCGGCAAAGCCATGTCGCGCTCGCAAATATCGTTCGCATCCGATGATAGGTGCGCGCGGTTTCCGCACAAGCCGCTTTAAGTTGACCGAACGGCAATCGGTTGACTTCGCGGCGGGTTGGGATTTGATCGCTCCATGTCCGATGCGCCCGAATGGCTGAAGCACGCCAAGAAGCACATGAACCTGACGCCCTATCTCGCGGGCATCGGCGGCGAGATCGTGGAAGTTGGCACGCCGGCCATCGCGCGCGTGCCCTATTCGGACAAGCTCGTCGGCGATCCGCAGACCGGCGTCGTGCATGGCGGCGTCATCACCGGGCTGCTGGATCACACCAGCGGCCTCGCGGTGATGGTGAAGCTGCGCGAGCCCATGCCCATCGCCACGCTCGATCTGCGCATCGATTACATGCGCCCCGCCAAGCCGCATCAGGACATTTTCGCCGAATGTATTTGCGTGCGCGTGACGCATGAAGTCGCCTTCGTGCGCGGCACCGCGCATCAGGGCGACGCGAACGATCCCATCGCGCTCTGTACCGGCGCGTTCATGATCATCCGCGGCGGCGTCCACGGCATTCCGGTGACGCCCGCATGAGCAACTATCTCACCGGCGATCCCGCCACGCTGCTGGACGCGATCCCCTATTGCCGCCATCTGGGCATCACCGCCGCGGTGAAAGACGGATCGCTGCTGCTGACCATGCCCTTCGTGCAGCATCTCATCGGCAATCCGGTTCTGCCTGCGCTGCATGGCGGCGTGATCGGCTCGTTGCTGGAGACGGCGGCCATCGCGCAGGTGATCTACGAAACGCGGCCGGAGCGTTTGCCCAAGCCGGTGGACATCACGGTGGACTATCTGCGCAGCGGCCGCGCCGTGGACAGCTTCGCGCGCGCCCGCATCGCGCGCCAGGGCAAGCGCGTGGTCAACGTCCACGCCGAGATGTGGCAGGAAGACGAGTCGAAGCCCGTCGCCGCCTTGCGCGGCCATCTGTTGCTCTGACCGATTGAATCAAAACACCCGAACTACACATCACCTCCCCCTTGTGGGAAGGTCGGAGACCCCGGACTTGTTCCGGGGGATCCGGGTGGGGGGACGGTGCGTGCAGTCCCCCCACCCGAAAAATTCTTCGCTGCGCTGCGAATTTTATCGACCTCCCCACAAGGGGGAGGTGATGCGAAGGATTGCAACGGTCCTAATTCAGCAGGCCCTGGCCGCCGATCGCGTAACGGCCCGCGCCCAGAAGCGCCACGGCCAGTCCGGAGAACAGATAGAAGGCCTGCAGTTCCAGCGCATAACCGCCCATGCCGTCGAGTCCGAACAGCATGCCGGTATGCACCAGCAGAATCGCCACGATCATGTTGACAACGACCAGCGCGCCGCCGATGCGCGCGAACAATCCCAAAATCAGCAGGACAGGCGCCACCACCTCGCCGGCATAGACGCCATAGGCGAGGAACTCCGGCAGATGATGCGCGCCGATCATCTCCCGGATCGGGTCGATGCCCGTGAGAATTTTGTTTACCCCGTGGAAAAGCAGCAATCCGCCCAGCATCAGCCGCAGCACCAGCTTGCCGAAATCGTCCGTGTTCATAAGCGCCCCTGTAACGCAAACACCCGAACGCCACATTACACCCTGCCGCGCGAAAGACGGCACCGCGCCTGCATGAAATCTTGGTTTGGTTATCGGCAGCGGGGCACGAACGCCTAAGCCCTTGATAATGGGCATGATTGTCAGCGCAGATCGGCCCCCACCGCCGTGCTCACGGTCGCAAAGCCGTCGCGCGCCAGATGGTCGGCCAGCTCGCGCTTGATGCGCGCGATCAGGCCGGGGCCGGAATAGGCGAGCGCGGTGTAGAGCTGCACCAGCGATGCGCCCGCGCGGATCTTCGCGTAAGCATCCGTGCCGCTCGCCACGCCGCCCACGCCGACCAGCGTTAGCTTGGCGCCGACGCGCTGGCGCAAGGCTTTCAGGATGGCGGTGGACGGCGTCATCAGCGGCGCGCCGGAAAGCCCGCCGCTCTCGCTTGCATGCGCGCTTTTCAGCCAGGGCGGCCGGGCGATGGTGGTGTTGGTGGCGATGATGCCTTCGATGCCGGAGGCGAGCGTCACGTCCGCGATGTCGTCCAGCGCTTCGGGCGAAACGTCCGGCGCGATCTTGAGCAGGATGGGCAGATAGCTTGCGCGCGCCCGCGCGTTGGTTAGCGTGTCGAGAAGCTTCTGCAATTCATCCTTGTTCTGAAGCCCGCGCAGGCCCGGCGTGTTGGGCGAAGAGATGTTGGCGGTGATGTAGCTCGCGAACGGCGCCAGGGCCGCGAAGCACAATTCGTAATCGGCAATGCGGTCGGCGCTGTCCTTGTTCGCGCCGATATTGATACCGACGATGCCGCGTCTCTGCCGGCGCGCAAGCTTTGCGGCCATCGCGTCCATGCCGCCATTGTTGAAGCCCATGCGGTTGATGACGGCGCGGTCGGCGCGCAAACGAAACAGGCGTGGCTGCGGATTGCCCGCCTGCGGGCGCGGCGTGACGCTGCCGCATTCCACGAAGCCGAAACCGAATTTCAGCATCGCGTCGGGCACGTCCGCGTCCTTGTCGAACCCGGCGGCGAGTCCGATGGGATTGGGGAAGTTCATGCCCAGCGCCGTCAGCGCCAGGCGGGCATCGTCCGCCTTGGCCGCGGGCAGCAGCGGCGCGGCCTTTTCGAGCAGGCGCAGAGTCGCCTTGTGCGCCGTCTCGGGCGGCAGAAGGCGAAGCGCGGCGGCGCCCATATCGGTCAGCATGGCGGCAATTTTCCTGATTCCAGGCCCCATCTTAGCGAGGGAATCGCTTGCGCACCGGGTGCAAGTTCCTTTAGGATAAATAACGTATAGATGGACTTCATTCATATGGCGCGCAACAGCAACGGCAACAAGATCCTTACGCACGATCAGGTCTGGAATGCTCTGGACCTGCTGGCGGAGAACCACGACATGTCCGCATCGGGCCTCGCGAAAGCGGCAGGCCTCGATCCGACCACGTTCAACAAGTCCAAGCGCATCGGCCCCGATGGGCGGCTGCGCTGGCCGTCCACCGAAAGCGTGGCCAAGTCGCTGCAAGCGACGGGGGCCTCGCTCGACGAGTTCACGTCCTACGCCGTGCGCGGCGCCAAGCCGCCGCGTTACGTCTCGCGCCCCGTGCCGCTGATCGGCATGGCGCAGGCGGGCAGCAAGGGCTATTTCGACGACGCCGGTTTTCCGGCCGGTTCCGGCTGGGACGAAATCCCGTTTCCCGATCTGAACGACGAGCACGCCTATGCGCTGGAAGTCGCGGGCGACTCCATGCTGCCTATCTATCGCGACGGCGACCGCATCGTCGTCTCCCCGGCACAGAGCGTTCGCCGCAACGACCGCGTCGTCGTGAAGACCACGGGCGGCGAGGTCATGTGCAAGCAGGTGGGCCGTCTCACCGCGCAGCGGGTGGAGCTTCGCTCGCTCAATCCCGAGCATGAGGATCGCGCCTTCGCCCTCACCGAATTGGCGTTCATGCACCGGATCATCTGGTCGTCGCAGTAGCCGTCAGTCCGGCGCGCCCTGATCGCGCGCCACCAGCGCGGCATAGGCGCTCCGGTCGCCCTTCTGCAGCGCCGCGAGCAATTCCCGCGCGCGCGTCTGCGCGAACGCTTCATAGGCGCCCTGCGGTATGCCGTTTGCCGAGCGCGCCAGCGCGTCCGCGATCTTCGCGCGATAGGTGTCGGCATCATAGGCCGACAGCGTCAGCGCATATTGATAGAGCAGGCCCACATCGCCCGGCGCGAGGACAAGCGCCCTGTCGAAGGCGGCGAAACCGGCCTCCGGCGTGGCGCCATACATCATCTTCGCCATCGCCTTGCCGCCCTTTCGCACGATCTCGATGTTCCAGCCGCCCAGCGCCGCCCAGGCTTGCGCATGGCGCGGATCGGCCGCGATCGCGGCATCGAGTTCGTGCCGGGCCAGCGTGGGATAGCCTTTGCGAAGAACCGTGAAAACGCTTTCGAGGCGCCCTTCGCGCCCCAGCGCCACCGCGAGAAAAACATGCGCGTCGGCATTTCGCGGATCGTTCCTGATCGCTCTGCGCGCATAGTCTTCCGCGCGCTTGATGCAATCCAGACAGCGCGCGCTGCGCATCGTCTCCGCGGCCAGCGTGGCGCGCGCGGCCACCGCCAGCCCGGCCGCGTCGTTCGCGGCCAGACCCGCCGCCACCGCGGCATCGAATTTGCCCTGTTCGTAGAGTTCGAACGGCGTCGCCGCCCGCGCGGACCCGCCGAAGACCAGCGCCAGAACAAGCCCGAGCGCCAATCTCATGCGGCGCGGTCCAGCGCCTTGCGGATCATCGCCGCCGTTTCGCGGCATCCGAACAGCGCCGCAAAGGAGCCGAAGCGCGGGCCCTGCGTCTGGCCGAATAGCACTTCGTACAGCGCCTTGAACCAGTCGCGCAGCGGCTCGAACTGGTGCTTCTTGCCCACTTCGTAAACTTCGAACTGCACCTTCTCGCTGTCGCGCTCGCCGCCGAGGTTCTCCAGCGCATCGGCGAGATCGGCCAGCGCCGCGCGCTCCTTGTCGGTCGGTGCGCGATATTGCTTCGCCGGCTTCACGAAGTCCTCGTAGTAGCGCAACGCATAACCGACGAGACGGTCGAGCCCCGGATTGTCCTGCGGATTCGCATGCGGCGCGTAGGCCCGGATGAAGCCCCACAGCAGGTCGCGGTCGCTGGCATTGGAGGCGCTCACCAGCGTCAAGAGCAGCGCGAAGCTCACCGGATAGGTTTCGGTGGGCGGGTTGCCGTTGTGGATGTGGAAGACCGGGTTTTCGAGCTTCTGCTCCGCGCTCGTCTCGTTGGAATTATAGGCGCGCAACAAGTCTATGTAGTCGTCCACGGCTTTCGGGATCACGTCGAAGTAAAGCTTCTTCGCCGTGCGCGGCTTCTGGAACATGAAGAGCGCGATGGATTCTTCCGGCCCATAGGTCAGCCATTCGTCGATGGTGAGGCCGTTGCCCTTGGACTTGGAGATCTTCTGCCCCTTGTCGTCCAGAAACAGCTCGAACACGAAATGCTCCGGCGGCTCGCCGCCCGCGATCCTGCAGATGCGGTCGTAGAGGCCCTGATTGGGCTGATGGTCCTTGCCGAACATCTCGTAGTCGATGCCGAGCGCGGCCCAGCGCATGCCGAAATCCGGCTTCCATTGCAGCTTGCAATGCCCGCCTTTCACCGAAACGGTTTCCTGCGTCCCGTCTTCCTCGATGTAGGTGATCGTGCCTTTCCCGACATCGCGCGCGACGACCGGCGCCAGCAGCACCTTGCCCGAGCGCGGGCTGATGGGCAGGAACGGCGAATAGGTGGAGGCGCGTTCTTCGCCCAGCGTGGGCAGCATCACCGCCATCACCTCGTCGTATTTCGCCAGAACATGCATCAGCGCGTCGTCATAGACGCCGGACTTGTACATGTCCGTCGCGCTGCGGAAGTCGTAGTCGAAATGGAAGCGGTCGAGAAACGCGCAAAGCCGCGCGTTCATGTTGCGGCCATAGCTTTCCGCCGTGCCGTAAGGATCGGGAATGGCCGTCAGCGGCTTTCCGAGATTCGCCGCCATCATCTCCTTGTTCGGCACGTTGTCCGGCACCTTGCGCAGGCCGTCCATGTCGTCGGACATCGCGATCAGGCCGGTCGGCACATCGCTCATCATCTCGAAGGCGCGGCGCACCCAGGTGGTGCGCGCCACCTCGCCGAAGGTGCCGATATGCGGCAGGCCGGAGGGGCCATAGCCCGTCTCGAACAGCACCTTCTCGGTCTTCTGTCCCGCTTTGGCACGTTTTTCGATGCGCGCCACCACTTTGCGCGCTTCCTCGAAAGGCCATGCGCGGGCCGCGAGGGCCATTTCGCGCGAGGGTTTGAACGTGCCGGAAGGCATTGGAAAACCTTGAGCTTAAGCGTTTGGAAAGAGGAAAAAACCTAGTCTTCGTGAGGGGAACCCGTCAATGAGCACTGCGCCGCAGGATATGCGTGACACATCGCCGAGCGGCGGTGCGACGGCCTATGCGGTGCCGCCGGAGCGCATCGACATCCTCTTCCGCATGGGAAGGCTGTATCTCTTCCTTCCCTTCTCGGCCTTGTGCATCGCCGCCGCTTTCTATCGCCACTACATCCCGGCATGGGTCGCGCTGATGCCGCTGTTGCTGCAGATCGCCACCACCGTCGCCACGCGCGAATTCGTCGAGCGTTACGAAACGCGCGATCCGAACGACGACGTGATGGATTGGGCGAAGCGCTATGTCTGGTATTCCGGCGCCGCGGGCGTCTCATGGGGATTGGGCGCGGTCATCTGGTTCATTCCCGGCTATTTCCCGGCGCAGGCTTTCCTCGCGCTCGCCTTCATGGGCATGGTGGCGGCGGAGTTCATCGCGCGCTCCTCCTATCGCCCGGCCTATGCCGCCCATGCGTTCTTCGCGCTCCTGCCGCTCATCGTGCTGCTGGTGCTCGAAGGCAATGTGTATGCGGCGCTCACCGCGCTGCTGGTGCTGTTCTTCGGTGGCGTGCTCTACGGCTATTGCGACAGCATCGCCACGCTTCTGGATCAGAGCGTCGCGCTGCGCCGCGAGAATGCCGGTCTCGTCGTCAGCCTCGCCGGCGAACGCGACGCCGCCGAGAAGGCCCGCGACGCCGCGGAGAAAAGCACGCGCGCCAAATCCGCCTTCATCGCCAATGTCAGCCACGAGATCCGCACGCCGCTGAACGCGCTGCTCGGCATGGCGCAGCTTCTGGACCAGAGCGAACTGGACCAGCGCCAGAAGAGCCATGTGAAGATCCTGCTGGAAGCGGGCCGCAGCCTGAAAGTGCTGCTCGACGACGTGATCGCGTTGTCGCGCGACGAGTCCGAGGTCGTTCCGCTCAGTGAAGACGATTGCGACGCCGCGCAGACCGCGCGCATCGTGGCGCGCATGCTCCAGCCGCGCGCGTGGGAAAAACAGATCCATCTCACCGTGACCGCCGGCGACAATCTTCCCCGCGTCGCCGCCGATCCGCGCCGCGTGCGCCAGATCCTGCTCAAGCTCGCCGACAATGCCGTGAAGTTCACCGACCGCGGCGGCGTGGAGATTCGCGTCGAAGCCGTCGGCTGCGGCGAAGAATTGTCGAGGCTCAAGTTCAGCGTGACCGATACCGGCCTCGGTTTCCCGCCCGATATGGCCGAACGCCTGTTCGAGCCCTTTACGCCGGGCGACGGCACCTATGCGCGCCGCAACGACGGCGCGGGATTGGGTCTTGCGGTTGCCAAGCGGCGCGTGACGGAACTGGGCGGCGACATCGGCTTCGAAAGCACGGTGGGCGAGGGCGCGATGTTCTGGTTCACGGTGCCGGCCGTGCACGCGCGCGAATCCATCCGGCACGAGCCCGCCGCGATCACCGCCGATGCGCCGCCGCCGTCGAACCTTTCCTTCCTCGTCGCGCTGGCCGATGCGGCCGTGTGCAAGTCCATTGTCGATTTCCTGGAGCCGTTCGGGAACCGCTTTGCCGTGACGGGCCAGCTTGCCGACGCCATCGGCCGCGCGGGCCGGGAGAATTTCGACGCGATCATCTGCAGCGCGGCGGATGCCGACATGATCGCGGCGGCGCCGGGCGTGCGCGCGCCGGTTCTGGCGATCGTCACCGGCGGCATGCGTGCGCCGGAAGCGGCAGGCGAAATCCTGCGCTGGCCGGCCACGGCAGGCGCGCTCTATCTGGTGTTGCAGGAATTGCTCGGCCGCGGCGCGGATACCCCGGCCGAAACAGCGCCGCAGATCGCAACCGCCGCCGCCATCGACGCGCCCGCCTTCGCCGCGCTGGAGAAATCGCTTGGCTTGGCCACGCTGATCGAGATTTTGCAGTCCTACATGACGACGGCGGAGGATCTTTGCCACGATCTGTCCAGCGCCAGCGGCCAGGAACAGTGGGATGACGCCGCGCGCATCGCGCAGG
>JAFECN010000260.1 GCA_018242145.1 Pseudomonadota bacterium | reverse complement strand
GGAAAGACGATTCGGGCCATTTCGGCATCATGGTGCAGGGCTTCTATGAGAAGCGCGACATCCGCCGCGACGGTCAGGAATTCCTCGGTTACGGCACCGTCGGCGCCACCGATGCCGCGGGCGTCGCGCATCCCGACCTCGTCGGCATGATGTATCCGACCCTGATCGGTTCGGCGCTGTTCGAGCAGCAGCGCATCCGCAAAGGCGGCAGCGCCACGGTCGAATGGCAGCCCGACAATGCGTGGGACTTCAAGGTTTCGGGCTTCTACTCCGACCTCAGCGCCAGCAACATCAACAACAACTTCATGTTCTGGGGCTCGAATGAATTCGCCACGTCCCAGAACGTGCCCACCAGCTATGTCGTGAAGAACGGCACCATCGTGCAGGCGACGTTCCCGGTGCATGCCGGCTCGACGCCGATCGTGGCGGACTTCATCCAGCGTCCGGGTGGCGCCGCGCAGACCTGGTATGTCAACGGCGACGCCGACTGGAATCCGAACGCCGATCTCAACATCCATGTGAAAGGCGGTTACAGCAAAGGCATCGGCAAAACCGATCCGCAGGTCGCCTGGGAAGGCGAGGTCCCGCTCGGCACGGCTGGCGGCTCTTACGACTTCACGCATGGCGTCGCCGCCGTGACGGTGCCTGGGGTCGATCTGTCGGATGCGTCCAACCTGGTCAATGACTGGGCGTGGACGGCCGTTTCGACCGCAACGGACAAGGAAGGCTATGTGCAGGCCGATGCGGAGCAGCAGGTTTCGCTTGGGCCGATCACCTCGATCAAGGCCGGTGTGCGCTATGCCGATCACAAGCGCAATGCCGTTCTCTACAATGGCGGCGTGTCCTATGGCGGCTCGATCGGCAGCGATGTCTCGACCAGCAACTATCCGGGCGACTTCGCGGACCAGTTCCGCATCCCCGGCATGCTGACCAATGTCCCGATGGGCAACACAGGGCTCATCGAGCAGTTGCTCTACAACAACACGAGCTGGCGTTCCTATCCGCAAACGCCGGGGGCGGTTTCCGATCCGGCGAACGGCCGCTTCGATTGGCCATCCAGCTTCTCGGTGGAAGAGAAAGACACCGCCGGTTATGTGATGGCCAATGTCGGCGGCAAGGGCTGGAAGGGCAATTTCGGCGTTCGCGTCGTGAACACGAAGGACGACGTCACGAACTTCGGCAACGGCCTCGCCGCCACGGCGCCGGCAACGGGTTGCGCCACCGGCAGCTACAGCGACTTCGGCTGCTATGTGACCAACACGACCAGCCACACCTACACGGACATTCTGCCCAGCGTGAACCTGAGCGTCGATCTGAACGACGACATGGTGCTGCGCTTCGCGGCCGCCGAAGCGATGGCGCGTCCGGACTACAGCGCGCTGGGCGGCGCGGTGCAGCTTACGGACACCAACCTGACGGGCTCGGCCGGCAATGCCGATCTCAAGCCGGTCAAGTCGTCGAACTACAACCTCAGCTACGAGTGGTATTACGGGCCGCAGTCGATGTTCTCGGCCAGCGTGTTCTACATGGACCTGGCGTCCTACGTTTCCTATGAAACGACGAGCGCCAGCTATGTGAACATGACGCTGACGGGCCGCAAACCGGTGCCCATCTATTCGATCTACACCATCAGCCGTCCGTTCAACTCCAGCGGCCATGATCAAGGTATCGAAGTGAGCTGGCAGCAGCCGGTCTGGGGCGGCTTCGGCTTCCAGGCGAACTACACCTACGCCAACGGTTCGGATGACGCGGGCGGCCCGCTGGTGGGCGACTCCAAGAACACGGCGAACCTCATCGGCTATTACGAAAACGACTGGCTGAGCGCGCGCGTGTCCTACAACTATCGTTCGCGCATGCTGGTGGGTCTGGACCGCAGCTCCGACGAGTACCAGAACTCCTACGGTACGTTGGACGCCTCGGTTCAGTTCAACCTGACGGACTATGCGGCGCTCACCTTCGATGCGCTGAACCTGACCAACCAGACGCTCAAATATCACACGGGCAACAAGAGCCAGCCGCGCGCCCTCTATACCAACGGCGTGCAGCTCTTCGGCGGCATCCGCGTGAAGTTCTGATGTTACCCCCTGGCCGGGGATGGGCTTCCCGGCCGGTTCGTTCGACATGTGCGTGTACCCGTGGCACATTGTTGAGGTTGGGCGGAGAGTGAAAATTCTCCGCCCCTTTTTTTGAAAACGGGAACGGCGAAAACAGAGGTTCATGCCGGGGCGTATTCCGATGACGGCGAAAAGCATCTCGGCGTTTCTGATGGCGCTGTCGCTTTTTGCCTGCGCGAGAACCGACACGCCGCCCGCCGCTTCGCCGCCGCCCCATCGCCCCGCACCGCCCGTATCGCTCGTGCCCTGGCCCGCGCATCTGGACATGCGCGCCGGGTCGTTCGTGGTGGGCGCGGGCGCGGCCATCCATTGCCCCCGCGGCGACAAGGATTGCGCGCGCATCGCGGGTTATCTTGCCGATCTCGCGCGCCGCTCCCGCCATCTGTCGTTGACGGTGACGGGCAAGGCGGCCGCCATCACCTTCCACCGCCTCGCCGATCCGCAGGCGACGGGCAGGGAAGGCTACAGGCTGGTGGTCGCGCCGGACGGCGTGACGATATCTGCCGGTCAGACGGCCGGATTGTTCTACGGCGCGATCACGCTCTGGCAATTGATGACGCAACATGCGGGCGAGAGCGGCGCGGCGACATTGCCCGCCCTCGCCATAGACGATGCGCCGCGTTTCGCATGGCGCGGGTTGATGCTCGATTCCGTGCGCCACTTCCAGACGCCGGCGTTCATCAAGACGTTCATTGACACGATGGCGCGCGAGAAATTCAACGTGCTGCAATGGCACCTGACCGACGATCAGGGCTGGCGGTTGCAGATCAAACGCTATCCGCGCCTGACTCAGGTGGGCGCGTGGCGCGTGCCCGCCGGTGCGGCGGCGCAGGCGGATATCGATCCCAAAACCGGCAAGCCGCGCCTGTATGGCGGCTTCTATACGCAGAAACAGGTGCGCGAGATCGTGGCCTATGCCGCGGCGCGCAACATCACCATCGTGCCGGAGATCGAGATGCCGGGGCACGCCGAGGCCGCCATCGTCGCCTATCCGTGGCTGGCTTCGGTGCCGAATCCGCCCACGCAGGTATCGAGCGACTGGGGCGTGTTTCCCTACTTATATAATCCGGACGACCGGACTTTCCGCTTCCTTGAGGACGTTCTCACCGAAGTGATGGCACTGTTTCCCAGCCCTTATATCCATGTCGGCGGCGACGAGGCGGTGAAGGATCAGTGGAAATCCAATCCCGCGATCCAGCGGAAGATTCATGAAATAGGCCTGAAGGACGAAGACGCGCTGCAAAGCTGGTTCATCGCGCGCATTGGGCAGTTCCTCGAACCCCATCATCGCAAGCTGATCGGCTGGGACGAGATCCTGCAGGGCGGCATTCCGCCGGATGCGACAATCACCTCGTGGCGCGGCATATCCGGCGCGATCGCGGCGGCGAAAGCCGGGCATGATGCGGTGCTGGCGCCGTCGCCGGTTCTCTATTTCGACAACCGCCAGGCCGAAGGGCCGGGCGAACCCTCAGGCCGCGGCGCGATAGAGACATTGGGCGACGTTTACGCCTTCGATCCGGCGCCAGCGTCGCTGAACGATGCGCAGCGCCAACACATCATCGGCGTTCAGGCGAATATCTGGACTGAGCATATTCGCGAGCAGGACAATGTGGGCTACGCGGCGTTCCCGCGCGCGGCGGCCGTTGCCGAATTGGGCTGGTCTCCCGCGGCCGATCACGACTGGGACGATTTCCGCGCGCGCATGCCCGCGGAATTGAATCGCTACGCCGCGCTCGGCCTGCCGCACGCCCTGCATCTGCTTCCTGCCGGGGCGCATGATGCGCCGCCGCCCGCCGATCCGCTGACGCGCGACAGCCACGAGCTTGATCTGTGCAAGCGCGCCATCGCGCTCTCCATCGAAGGCCCGGCGCCGCTCACCGGCAAGCGGCCGGTGTTTCTCGTCGATGTGCTCGATCCCTGCTGGATCTGGCACAAGGCCGATCTTTCTGGCATCACCGGCGTGCGGGTGTCGGCCGGTGAATTGCCGTTCAACTTCCAGATCGGCAAGGACATCGAGAAGGTCGCCAAACGCCCGGCTGTCACGCCGAACGGGGAATTTGAAGTCCATCTCGACAGTTGCGAGGGCCCGAAACTCGCCGTTCTGCCGATGCCGCATCCGGGGCCGGACACTGCGCTGAGCGAGGTGCAAGGCAAGCTTGCCCCGCAAACCGGCGCGCACGATCTC
>JAFECN010000025.1 GCA_018242145.1 Pseudomonadota bacterium | reverse complement strand
TGGGATGCAGGAAGAGGTCTTCCCGCCGAAGCGATTCACGCCGCCCGCGCTGCTGGACTCGCCGCTCGAAACCCATCCCGCCGCCGTGAAGGCGCGCGCCGCGATCCTGCCGCGCGACATTCCTGCCGAAGACGCATTCCGCCTGACGCTGCTGCAATGCCAGTGGCACATCGCGGCGAACATCGCCGCCGTGGTGGACGCGCGCGAGCCGGAAGGCCTGCACCAGATGCGCGTGGGCTTCCGGCGGCTGCGCGTGGCGTTCACCTCTTTCGGCGGCAGCTTCCGCACCGCGCAGATGGACAAGCTGCGCGATCGCGCCAAACGCATGGCCGAACACCTTGGCCCGGCGCGCGATCTGGATGTGTTCATGGAGGAATTGCTCGAACCCGCCGCGCAGGCCAATGGCGCGGTGGAAAGCTTCGAATTGCTCCGCGCGCGCGCCAACGCGGCGCGCCGCACGGCGTGGGATTTCGCGGTGACGCATGTTCTCTCCCAGCCTTTCGCGGCATTCATGGCCGACCTCAACGCGGCGGTGGAGCGGCGCATCTGGCGGAACGATGCGAAGGACGGCGACACTTTCGACCGTCCGGCGCAGGAATTGGCGGCGCAGGTTCTGGCGCATCGCCTGAAGGCGGCAAAGAAGCGCGCCCGGCGGCTGGGCGATGCGTCGGACGAGCAGGTGCATCATTTGCGCATCGCGCTGAAGAAACTGCGCTACAGCGGCGAATTCTTCGCGCCGCTGTTCGACAAAGAGAGCGTGGAGGAATTCGGCCTCCGCCTGTCCCGGATGCAGGACAGCCTGGGCGCGGTGCATGACGTGGTGGTGGCGCGCGAGACGCTGGCGCGGCTGACCGCGGGCGATCATTCCGATGGCGGCCTCTCCTTCGCGGCGGGGATCGTCTATGGCTGGCATCTGGACCGCGCCACGCACATCTTCAAAAAGAGCGTGAAACGCTGGAAGAAATTCGCGCATACTGAGCCCTTCTGGTCCGATGCGACGAAACACTGATACCGTGCTGGACAACTTTCTCTAACAATTTAACTTCGTCATCGCCCGCTTTATGCGGGCGACCCAATTTGGTTTTGAAAAGAAAAATGGGTTGCCCGGACGTGAAGCATGTCCTCGGGCCGCGCTTCGCGCGGACCCGGGGGCCGGGCAATGACGAAGCGTTATAAGAGAAAGTTATATGAGACAAACATTCGATCCCGCCAAAGCCAGCGAATATCCGCCGAACATTCAGGCCATCCTCAAACGGCAGGCGCCCGCGAGCGCGTGGCTGAACCAGCAGATCCTCGAACTGGATGTCGAGGCGGGCTGGGTGAAGATCGGCTACATGCTGGGCGAGCCGCATTTCAACCGCTTCGGCGCGCTGCATGGCGGCTCCATCGCCTGCGTGATGGACGACGTGCTCGCCGTCGCCGCCGGGATGGTGGCGAAGTGGGGCGAGATCGCGCCGACGCTGGAGATGAAGGTCAGCTATTTGAACCAAGGCGGCGCGGGCAAACACATCGCCGAGGCGCGCGTGTTGAAACGCGGGCGGCAGATCAACTTCCTCGAAGCCACGCTGGCCCGCGAAGACGGCAAGGTGATCGCGACAGCCACAGCGACCATCATGATCGCGCCGATGAAGCGGTAAGCCCGCGCGCCGTTTTGTTTTGCCGGAATTGAATGTCGATTTTTCCGATTCCGGTTGCGTGCTTCACAAGATGTGGAGGACGTGCATCAACGGCTTGTATTTGAATTTCACATTGATGGGGGTACCGCCCCCTCCCTCCACCTTTGACGCCAAATCGCGGTCAGCAAGAGGACACGGCGAATATGAGGGCGCGACCTTGGGCGGGGCGATTGTGAGGGACTGTTCCCGGTTCGGCGTCCTGGACCCGCTTAAAGCGCGATCTCGGCTTCTCCAGAAGAATCCCTCCCTGTCGCCACGCCCGGTCAGGGCGAGGGCGGCATTAGAGCTTGTGCATTTTCGTTCTCCAATTTCTCCAAAACAAAACCTGTCATGGCCCGCCGAGTGCGGGCCACCCAGTTGAAATCCTGCGAAGCCGGATACCGAAGAAGGCGCTGGCGCTCTTTCTTCGACATCCGTGAAGACGTCACCTGGGTGGCCCGCACTCGGCGGGCCATGACAAGTGGAGTGGGATGGTGGGAACGGCGCTCCAAACGCAGAAAAACCGCCGCATTTCAGCGACGGCTACGGTTCGGGCGCAGTTCGAGAATTGGGAGTTTTGTACAGGGGGACCGTTGCGGTGTCAAGCTAATTGTCCTGAATACAGGAAAATCATCTAACCGCCTGAATTGCCTCGCGGTTCGGCGAAATTTGCGGGACGCGCGTTCGGAATCGGAACGAGATTTTTTTTCGCAGACCGCAAAAGTCCGAAGAGGATCTAGCGCTCGGCCTGCCGCCCGCGCCACCAGCGCCGCGCCATCCACGCCAGCGCAAACAGGATGGCGGCGACGAGCGCGATGTTGAGCCAGTGGATACTGGCTTTAACCCAGGGCTGCGACTTCCAGGCAAGACCGAACTCATAGCCGAGCGCGGCAAGCCCCAGGCACCAGATGAAACAGCCGACGAAGGTATAAAGCTGGAATTTCCACATCGGCATGCGCGCGAAGCCCGCGGGCAGCGACACGGCGGGTGGCAGGAACGGCACCACGCGCGCGATGAAGATGGTCACACCGCCCCAGCGATGGAAATACTGCTCGACATGCGCGATCTTCTTGTCAGTGAGGAGCAGATAGCGGCCCCATTTGCGCACGAAGCCGCCATTGCTCTCCGCGCCCAGAAAATAGAGCACCGTCGATCCGATATTGCAGCCGATGGCGCCCAGCAACACCGCCCATTTCAGATCGAGCTGCCCGTTGGCGGCGAGATAGCCCGCGAAGGGCATCACCACTTCCGACGGAACCGGCAGCATCATGGATTCCAGCGTCATCAATCCCGCAATGCCGGCATAACCCAGCCACGCGATGACATGCGCGATCCAGACGGCAATGGCGGAGACGATGTGATCAAGCATGAAGGAACCTAACCCATCGCAACGACCACCGGGCACGGAAAGTTCAGGCCTTCTTCACGCGTCCGGCGTAATGTCCGCCCGCGCAAAGGAGCCCCGACATGGAGCACCATCAATTCGAAATGCAGATCGCCGCGATCCTGGCGGCGGGAATCGCACAGGCCAAAGGGACGACGGACCCGGCGAACGCCGTGGCACTGCTGGCCGAGGTGCACAAGGAAATCGTGTCGCGCGCCGTGGTGGAAAAGAAGAGCGCCACCTTCATCCCCAAGGGGCGCTAAACGGCAAAGCAATTATCAACCGACTCTTGAACGCCTATTTCTGCCGAGCCTTGCGCGCCGCATACCGGGCGTCGCGGGCGGCTTTTTGGGCGGCGAGGAGTTCGGCGTGGGCCTTGAGGCGGTCGGTGCGTTCGCGTTCCTTGGCTTCTTCTTCCGCGCGCGCGGCGGCTTCGGCGGCGAGGCGGGCGGCTTCGCGCTCCTCGGCTTCCTTCTTCAGCCGCGCTTCCTTCTCGATGCGGCGCTGCTCCTCGCGCTCGGCGCGTTCCTTGGCGATGCGCGCGCGCTCGGCATCGAGCTGCGGCTTCTTCGCGGCGACTTCCGCCATCCTGGCGCGGGCCTTTTCGAGCTGCGCCTGACGCGCCTTCATCGCGTCTTTCTGGCGGTCGGCGAATTTGTCGGGATTGGAACCACGCATGCGAGAAACTTCTGTCCTTCTTTCTAGTGCCGGAGGTTTCCCCCCACCCGAAATTTGCCTTGCAAATTTCGACCTCCCCACGAGGGGGAGGTGATTA
>JAFECN010000259.1 GCA_018242145.1 Pseudomonadota bacterium | reverse complement strand
GGATCGGACCCTACCACAATGCCTTTGAAAAAGGAAGAAAAACTTTAGTCAAGCTATTGTTTTCACGAACTTAATTTCGAATTTTGTAAGAAACTGTCATGGATTCAAGGGATTGCGGGTCATCCTTCGTAAACGCATAGCAGCCCGCATTAACCCCTTAATTTCACGCATAAGTATTTGTGCTTACTTAGGGAAGACCATCACCTCCCCTCGTGGGGAGGTCGAAATTTGCGAAACGCAGTGAAGCGAATTTCGGGTGGGGGGATACACTTGCGACCGGCCCCCCCACCCGAAAAATTTTTCGGGCTCCGTTCGCTGGCGCTCACGAACCCTCCGAATTTTATCGACCTCCCCACAAGGGGGAGGTGATTTGTCAGTCGCCGGTACCCGGCTTCTCGGAGAAGTACTTCTCGAACTTGCCCTCCTCGCCGTCATGTTCCTTGGCGTCGGCGGGTGGGGTGCCTTTCTGGGTGATGTTTGGCCACTTCTTGGCGTAGTCGGCATTGAGGGTCAGCCAGCGCTCCAGGCCGTTCTCGGTGTCGGCCTTGATGGCCTCCGGCGGGCATTCCGGCTCGCAGACGCCACAGTCGATGCACACGTCCGGGTCGATCACCAGCATATTTTCGCCCTCGTAGAAGCAGTCCACGGGGCAGACTTCGACACAGTCCATAAACTTGCATTTGATGCAGGCGTCGGTGACGACGTAGGTCATGGCACTCTCGCGAAATTCGGACCCGTGACTTACGGCGCGGGGGCCTTGGGATCAAGCATGTCGTCGGGGAGGATTTCGTAGAGCGCCTGCGCCTCTGTCGCAGGGCCGCGGCGAATTCCACAGCCCAGCACGCGCACAACGACCACGCCGTTGCCGCGCGGCACGGTGAGCCTGTCGCCGATCCGCACCTCGGCGCTGGCTTTCTCGATGCGGCGGCCGTTGAGCCGGATATGGCCTTTCACCGCCGCCGCCTGCGCCAGCGCGCGCGTCTTGTGGAAGCGCGCATGCCAGAGCCATTTGTCGATGCGGATTCCGCTCAACGCTTGGTCACCAGAACCGCAAGTTGCGCGAAGGGCGAATGCGGATCGATCTTCACCGGCGCCTCGCGCCGCGGCGGCTTGTGTTTGTGCTTCTGCTGGGGCTTGCGCTGTTGGTTCTGCGGCCGCGCATGGCGCAGCACGGTGACCGGCGTTTCGCTCCCTGCGACTTCCACGCGCTTCCAGTGCAGCGCTTCGAGCACCTTGTCCATCGTCGCGCGGTCCACGCCGAGCAGCGAGACGAGCTTGGTGAGAACGTCATCGGCTTTCGTGCCCGCGGTGCCCGCCGCTTCCAGTTCCTGTTCGAGGCGGTCCAGCATGTCGATGCGGATGGCGCGCGGGCCGATGACGCGGAATCCGGCGGCGGCGATGAAGCCGCGCGGCGTCTCGCGTTCCGGTTCGAACGAAGTCAGGCCTGCGGGTGGCGGTGGCGGAATTTGCGAGAGCTTGTTTTTTGTCGCCCATAACAGCGCCAGCAGCGATGCCGCATCCGGGCGGATGAGCTTGGGCATGTAGATCGAGCGGCGCGCGAAGCGGATTCCGAAGGCGCGCAGATGGCGCAGCGCCGCGCGCTCGTCCGGCGGCAAGGTCGCTTCCTTGCGGTCGAGCGAGCCCAGGGCTTCGCAAAGCTGATAGGCGAGGCCGCGCGCTTCGGCGGGAAGCGCCTGCGGCGTGCCGGGCTTGGCATCGGCGGCGTTGCGCAAGGCGATCAGCGGTTCGAGGCGCGTGGCGATGCGGGCGTCAAGCCACGCATCGAGCTTTGCCTGAATCTGCGCGCGCAAGTCCGGCTTGAGCTGTTCGTCGGCGAGAACGGCGACACGCGGCGCCAGCGCACTGGCACCGGCTTCGAGTGTGCCGACAACCGCGCCGTCCCACCACAGCTTGCCGTGTTCGCTGAGGGTGATTGCGGTGTTCTCGGCATCGACGAGGCGTTTTGTGCGGGCGAAGAATTCGCCTTCCAGCGCGCGCATCGCGGCGGTGCGCAACGTGCGGCCGTGAATGCCTTCCGCGCGGGCATCGGGTGTGAAGCGGAAACCATCAAGCTGGCCGACCATTTCGCCGCTGATCGACACCGCGCCGGAATCGTGGAGCTTCAGGTTCAGCGCATCGTCGTCGCGCAGCGAGCGCATCAACACGCCGGTGCGGCGGTCGATGAAGCGTTGGGTGAGGGTTTCGTGCAGCGCGTCCGACAGGCGGTCTTCGATCTTGCGGGTCTGTTCCTGCCAATGCGCGGCATCCTTCACCCAGCCGGGGCGATGGGCGGCGTAGGTCCACGTGCGGATTTGCGCGAGGCGGCCGGACAGCGTGGCGACATCGCCTTCGATGACGTCAAGACGATCTACCTGCCGCGCCAGCCAGTCTTCTTCGATCGCGCCTTCGTCGCTCATCAGGAAGCGGTAGATCTGCGCGACGAGCTTCACATGCTCTTCGACGCTGAGCTTGCGGAAATCGGGAAGCTGGCAGGCATCCCACAGCCGTTTCACGGCGGCGGGCGCGCGCGCCATCGCGGCAATCTCTTCATGGCCGGCAAGCGTGCGCAGCGACGCGAAGTCCATCGCAGGCCGCGCCTTCACCAGCCCGCGTGTCGGCGGCGGTTCGTCCAGCGTGCCAAGCAGGGCTTCGAGCGAATGAAACGACAGCGCGGAGTTGCGATATTGCAGCACGCGCACCGGCTCATAGCGATGGCCTTCGACGCGCGACACGGTTTCGTCGTCCAGCCCTTCGGCCTCGCCGGTGGTGCCGAAGGTGCCGTCGTTCATGTGGCGCCCCGCGCGGCCCGCGATCTGGCCGATCTCCTCGGGACGCAACGGGCGCGTGGTGGCGCCATCGAACTTCTCCAGCGCGGAGAAGGCGACATGATCGACATCCATGTTGATGCCCATGCCGATGGCGTCCGTCGCCACCAGGAAGTCCGCATCGCCGGATTGATAAAGCGCGACCTGCGCGTTGCGCGTGCGTGGGCTGAGCGCGCCCAGCACGACCGCCGCGCCGCCGCGCTGGCGGCGCACGAGATCGGCGATGCCATACACATCGTCGGCGGAGAACGCGACGATGGCGGAGCGGCGGGGCAGGCGGGTGAGTTTCTTGTGGCCGGTGTAGGCCAGATCGGAGAAGCGCGGGCGCGTGATGAAGTAGGCATGCGGAATGAAGCGCTGGATCGCGCCGCGCATCGTCTCCGCGCCCATGAACAGCGTCTCTTCCTCGCCGCGCGCGTTCAGCAGCCGGTCGGTGAAGACGTGGCCGCGCTCGGGATCGGCGCAAAGCTGGATCTCGTCCACCGCGAGAAAGGCCACGCCGATGTCCACCGGCATCGCTTCCACGGTGCAGACGAAATAGCGCGCCTCCGGCGGAACGATCTTCTCTTCGCCGGTGATCAGCGCGCAGACGGCCGCGCCTTTCAGCGCCACGATCTTGTCATAGACCTCCCGCGCCAGAAGGCGCAGCGGCAGGCCGATCATGCCGGATCGGTGCGCCAGCATGCGCTCGATGGCGTAATGGGTCTTGCCGGTGTTGGTGGGGCCGAGGATGGCGGCGACGCGGCCCGCGCTGTGCCGCTCGTTCATACGCAACTGTTTCGGGATCATCGGCGCAACATCGGGGCTTTGCGGCGGAGCTTCAAGGCGGCGGAGCACCCAAAAGGGCGGCCAGAAAGTCACTGTGAACGGTTCTGTGGATAGGCAGTTAACGACCATGAACGTCCCCTGCACGAATCAGGGACGAATCGCTAACCGACTCAGTATCATCCTTTGTTCTCACACTTCATATAGAATGTCAACGATTCGGTTAGACCTAGATATAGTGGCTCACAGAATTTCTAGGGGCTGCCGACTCACCGGATTCAACACTCCGTGGGCGGAGCATTCACGGAAGCTTTGCGGAACTGTCTTCTGCCTTTTCCGCCAGCCAGTTGGACAAAAGTAGGTAATTTCACTACATTTATCGGATGGAGATCGTGACTGCCACTGTAGCCCGTCGGACCTTCCTGCGTTTGCTTGAGCGTGCGCGAAGGGGCGAGAAGATTTTGATTACGCGGTATGGCAAGCCTGCAGCAGTTATCGTTCCGCCGAAAAAGGAAATTGAGTCATGAAAAAGACGGTCTCTGCAGCAGAAGCAAATCGGCACTTCTCCCGCCTTCTGAGCAAGGTGAAAGAGGGTGTCTCCTATACCGTTACAAGCCATGGCCGGTCTGTTGCGAACCTGACGCCTGCGAACTCTTCCGACGAAGGCGCAACTTTAGACCAAGCATGGAAAGAACATTTGGAAAAATTGCGAAAGCAGCCTGTGCTCAATCTCGGGCCGTTTTCGCGCGATGAAGCTTACGAATGATGTTTCCTGGCGTCTCGCTCGACACAAACGTCGTCGCATATGCGGAAGGGATTGATGGTTCACCTCGCCAAGTCCAAGCTTTAGACCTGTTATCGCGCCTTCCACGCAATACGCTGAATATCTCCATTCAGGTCATTGGCGAATTATACAATGTCCTTACCAAACGCGGTGTTTCGCGCGAACATGCGCGAGAAAGATCGCTTTATTGGAAGCAGTTTCTGACGGTGCTGGAGACCTCTGGCGAACTGATGGAAACAGCAGTCGATCTTGCCACGGACCATCGCATGCGGGTGTGGGACGCGCTCATCCTCGCTGCCGCTGCGGAAGCGCGGTGCGACCTCTTGCTGTCGGAGGATTTTCAGGATGGGTTCGCGTGGCGCGGGGTGACGGTGGTAAACCCGTTCGCCGGAAAACCGCATAAGATGCTGGCCAAATTGCTGCGTGGATGACGCCATGACCGACAAAACACCGGAGAGCTGGGCGAAAGCCGCTCAAAAAGAACTCAAGGATCGTCCGCTCTCGGACCTCACCTGGCACACGCCCGAAGGCTTCGACGTGAAGCCGCTTT
>JAFECN010000258.1 GCA_018242145.1 Pseudomonadota bacterium | reverse complement strand
TTCGAAGGCGGTTACTGGCTGCTGCTGATCGACGCGCTCTATGCCATCGGCGTGTCGGCGCTGCTGCTGTGGAGCCGTTTCTCCGCCGGCATCCGCAACTGGGCGCAGGCGCGAACGCGCTCGCGGTTCTTGCAGGCGGCGATCTATGTGGCGATCTATTTCGTCGTCATCACCGTGCTGACATTCCCCCTCAGCGTGTACGAAGCCTTCTTCCGCGAGCACGCATACGGCCTGTCGAACCAGAATTTCGGCGAATGGTTCGGCGATTTCGCAAAGGCGCAACTCATCGGCCTGATCGCCTTCACCATCATTCTCTCCATCATCTATGCGGTCATCCGCGCCACGCCGCGCTACTGGTGGGCATGGGGAACGCTGGTGCTGGTGCTGTTCATGGTCGTCGGCGCCACGATCTATCCGGTGTTCATCGCGCCGGTGTTCAACAAATACACGCCGCTGGCGGACGGACCGCTGAAAGCGAAAATCCTGTCCATCGCGCGCTCCGAAGGCATTCCCGCAGATAACGTCTATGAATTCGATGCCTCGCGGCAGAGCAAGCGCATCTCCGCCAACGTATCGGGGTTTTTGGGAACGACGCGCATCTCGCTGAACGACAATCTGCTCAAGCGCAGCAAGAACCAGCGCGAGATCATCGCGGTGCTCGGCCATGAGATGGGCCATTATGTGCTCGATCATACCGTGCGCCTCCTGCTCATGGAGGGACTGGTGTTCTTCGTGGGCTTTGCGTTCGTGGCGTGGGGCTATGGCGGATTGACCGGCATCTTCGGCGGCAACTGGGACGTGCGGACGATCGAGGACCCTGCCGGTCTGCCCGTCCTGATGGCCTTGATGACGTTCTTCTTCCTGGTGGCGACGCCCGTGGAGAACACGATCTCCCGCACCACCGAAGCGCAGGCCGATATCTTCGGCGTCAATGCCGTGCGCGAACCGGATGCGTTTGCGGAAGCGACCCTGCAACTCAGCGAATACCGCAAGCTCGATCCGTCGCCGCTGGAGGAGGTCATCTTCTACGATCATCCCTCGGGCCGCAGCCGCATCCACATGATGATGCAATGGAAGGCCGAGCATCTGAACGATTGGGACATCCGGAACGGTCCCAAATCGCCGCAATGAGCGGATTTTCGCTCAGCGTGGAGCGGCGGGGCGCGCCGCTCCATGTGGCCGCGCACAGCCATCACCCCTGGCCGGACGTGACGCTGGCCGCGCAGGAATTGGCCTGGCGCGATGCGGCGCGCCTGCTCGACGGCAAATGGGACTACATCTTCGGCACGATCATCCCGGCCGCGCGGAACCATATCGCGCGGCACCTTCATCTGCCCGATCCGTCGACCATCGCGTTTGGGCCGAACACGCATTCCTTCGTGCTGCGGCTGCTGTCGTGCCTGCCGCCGAAGCCGCGCATCCTCACCACGGCATCGGAGTTTCACAGCTTCGCGCGCCAGATCGCCCGGCTGGAGGAAGACGGGCTGGTGCAGGTGACACGCGTCGCGACGGAGCCGTTCGACACGTTTGAAGATCGTTTCGCCGAAGCCGCCGCGCAAGGCGGCTACGACCTCGTATTCCTGAGTCAGGTCTTCTTCGATTCGAGCTTCGCCGTAACGGACATGGCGAAGATCGTGAACGCCGTGCCGGACAAAGATACCTTCATTGTGGTCGACGGCTATCACGGCTTCATGGCGGTGCCGACGGATTTCGGCGCCTTGGCGCGCCGCGCGTTCTATCTGGCCGGCGGCTACAAATACGCGATGGCGGGCGAGGGCGCCTGCTTCCTGCACTGCCCGCCCGGCTATGGACCGCGCCCGCGCGACACGGGCTGGTATGCCGGTTTCTCCGCGCTGGAAAGCGCCGGGAGCGGCGTCGGCTATGCGGAGGATGGCAGCCGCTTCTTCGGCGCGACCTTCGACGTGTCGGCACTTTATCGCTTCAACGCGGTGCAGGACTGGCTCGCGCGCGAGGGCCGGACCGTCGAAGACATGCTGGCCCATGTCCGCCTGATCGAGCACATCTTTCTCGCCGAGCTGAAGGCGGGACGGCACGACGTGGATTCGTCCCTGCTGATGGTGCAGAACCATGCGAAGCGCGGGCGCTTTCTCTGCTTCCGCACGGAGGCGGCCGGAAAGATCACGCGGACGCTGGCGGAGCAAAGCATCGTCGCCGACCACCGCGCCGACCGCCTGCGCATCGGCTTCGGCATTTATCACGACGAAAGCCACGCGCAGAAACTGGCGCAAGCTTTGCGGCGTTAGGCTGGATTCGGATTAAAAAAACAAATTGTCATGGCCCGCAAAAGCGGGCCACCCAGGTGACCTATACACTTATGTTGAAAAGAAGATCGCTGGCGCGCTTGTTTGCAATGGCAACGCAGGATTTCAACTGGGTGGCCCGCTTTTGCGGGCCATGACATGGGTGGTGGGTGATGGGCGATGGAGGGAGCAGGAAGGGCTCTACGCTTTTACCAATCGCTCGAACGCCGCCACCAGCGGGTCTTCGGTCTCGAAGACGTAATCCACCGTCTGCGCCGTCACCGATCCGCTTGCGCCGCGGCGGCGCAGGATGGTGATGGCTTCCGCGAGCTTGTCGTTCGGGCAGAGCAGGGAATATTCGCCGCCGCTGTTGCCGCGCGCGGGTTTGGAAAGGACGGACGCGCCGATCTTCGCCACGGCCTGCAACGCGGCATCCGGCTTGCCGTTCAGTCGCGCCCGCAGAACATGCGACGTCTTCGCGCGTTCGCGCGCGGCGAGGCGGGCCAGCAATCCTTTCGCGGCGCTGGCACAATGGCCGGTCCATTTCGCCGAGAGGCTGGCGGCCAGATGCGATTGGCTTTTCAGGATGGTCCCGTCTTCCAGCGTCTTCAGGTCGTTTGCGGCCAGCGTGGCGCCGGTCGTCGTGATGTCCACGATGGCTTCCGCCGCGCCCGCGGCTGGCGCGCCTTCGGTCGCGCCCGCGCTTTCCACGATGCGGTAATCCGCGATACCGGCCCTGGCGAAGAACATGCGCGTCAGGTTCACATACTTCGTGGCGATGCGAAGGCGGCGGCGATGGCGCTGATAGAAGGCGGCGCAAACATCATCGAGATCGGCCATGGTCGAAACGTCGATCCAGGCCTGCGGCACGGCGACGACGACGTCGGCGAACCCGAACCCAAGGCTCTTCACCAGCGCGACTTTGCCGTCGCCCGGTTCGGTTTCGCGGATCAGGTCTTCGCCGGTGATACCCAGATGCGCATCGCCCGATATGAGCGCCGAGGCGATCTCGGATGCCGAGAGCAGCATCACGTCGATCTGCGGCATGCCGGCGATCACGGCGCGATAGCCGCGTGCGCCCGCCGCCTTGCTCATCGGCAATCCGGCATCGGCGAAATAGGCGTTCGCCTGTTCCTGCAGGCGGCCCTTCGACGGCACGGCAAGGATCAGCTTGTCGCTCATCGCTTCGCCTTTCCTTGCGCGGCGGCCGCGGCCAGCACGCGCTCGGTGCGGATGGCGACACCGATGGCGGGCACTGGCTTCTTCGCGCCGAGTTGCTCCATCAGCGAGTCATAGCGCCCGCCGCCCGCGATCTGCACCGCGCCTTCGGCATCGCGCGCCCACAGCTCGAACACGAAGCCGGTATAGTATTCCATGTTGCGGCCGAAGCGCGCCGCGAAGCTCACCTGCCTGGGATCGACGCCCAGCGATTTGAGCGTGGCGAGCCGCGCGGTCATCGCCTTGAGCGGCGTCTCCAGCGACACGCCCGCCGATTTCGCCAGCGCCCGCATCTTGTCGATGGCCTGCGTCGCGGGGCCGGAAATGGAGAGCAGTTTTGCCAAGGCGTTGGCGATCCACGGATCGAGCTTCAGCGCCGCCGCGTCCGCGGCCTGTTCGATCAGCCGGTCCACGATTTCCTCGCGCGAACGGCCGCCCAGCGGCGCCTTGCCGATCATGTCCATCAGGCCTTCGAAGGCGGGCCGGGCTTCGCTTTCGCTGAGCGTGCCCAGATGGGCGAGAAGCTTCTGTGTGCTGGTCGTGGTCTTGCCGGAAAGTCGGTCGAGCAGCGCCTCGAAATAGCCGCTGCGCCAGAAATGGCGCTTCAGCCGCATCCGCCATTGCGGCGGAATGTCGAGCGCGTCCACGAAGCTGGAGAACAGCGAAAGATCGCCGAGTTTGACCGTGAAGTCCGTAAGCCCCGCCGCGCGCACCGCTTCGATGGCGAGAGACAGGATTTCGGTTTCCGCCGTCATGCGGTCGGTCACGCCGAGGAGTTCGGCGCCCGCCTGATAGAACTGCGTCGGCCGCTCCGGCTCGCCCGGCTGAAAGCGGAAGGCGAGGCCGTGATAGCAAAGCCGCGCGGGGAATTTGCCCTTCGCGTCGAGCCAGGTCTTGCAGATCGGGATGGTGAGATCGGGCCGCAGGCACAATTCGTTGCCCGCCGGATCGGTGAGCGTGAAGGTGCGCCGACGGATTTCCTCGCCCGAACGGTCGAGGAAGATTTCGGCGGGCTGAAGGACAGACGGCTCCTGCCGGGCGTAGTTGCGTGCCGCGAACACGCCCAGCAGCGCGGCCTCCGCCGCCTCAAGCGTCGCGATGCGCTTCTCGCTATAGGTGGGAAAGGCGGTCATTTTTCGCGCGCCAGCATCTTTTGGATCTCCGCAACGAGATCGGAACGCTTCACCGCGGTTTGCGCCGGGCGGTTGTGCACCCAGTCGGCGCGGCTTTCGATGCTCTTGGCAAGCTCGGCGCCCAGCGCAAGGTCCTTCAGGGTGACTTCGCCTTTCGCGCGTTCGTCGCTGCCTTCCATCACCGCGATGGCCGCGCCGCGCTTGTCGGCATATTTGAGCTGATCGCCGAACTTCTTGGTGCCGACATAGGTTTCCGCGCGAATGCCCGCCGCGCGCAATTCGCCCGCCATGCGGAAGCTGGATTGCACATCGTCCAGCGCCAGCACGACGACAAGCGGCGCCAGCGTGGCGTCGTTGCGGTCCTTGAGCGCGGAGAGCAGGCGCGAAACGCCGATGGAAATGCCGGTCGCCGGAACCTGCTGGCCGGTGAACCGCGCGACGAGATCGTCATACCGCCCGCCGCCCGCGACGGAGCCGAACACGACTTCTTCGCCGGCGTCGTTCTGCACCGCGAATTGCAACTGCGCCTCGAAGACGGGGCCGGTG
>JAFECN010000257.1 GCA_018242145.1 Pseudomonadota bacterium | reverse complement strand
GCAGGATGCCCAGCAGCGCCCACCAGATGAGGCGGAGGATTTCATACTCGCTCATGTCGCGTCCTCCGGCGCCTCGATGGTGTCTTGCGGCCCGAGGCGGATGAATTTCTGCAAGAGGTAGATGTCGGCCACGAGCAGCGCCGAATAGAACGTCACGAAGCCGATGATGCTCGCGGTCACATTGCCCGCGCTGGTCGAGGAAACGCCCAGCGCCGTGGGCTGCACCCCCACCACCGCCCAGGGCTGGCGCCCATATTCGGCGACGATCCATCCCAGCTCGATGGCGATCCAGGGCAGCGGGAAGGTGAGCACCGCCGCCCACAGGAACCATCGGAATTTGTCCAGCTTGCGCGTCGCCGAGAACCAGAAGGCCACCGCGAACAGCGCGATCAGCCAGAAGCCGATGCCCACCATGAAGCGGAACGACCAGAACAGCACCGGCACGTCGGGAATGGTGCTGGCCGCCGCCATGCCGATCTGCGCGGGCGTGGCGTTCTCGATGTCGGGCCGGAATTTCTTGAGCAGCAGCGCATAGCCCAGATCGTTCACATGCTTGTCGAGTTGGGTTCGCAAGGCTTCGTTCTTGGGGTCTTTGCGCACCTGCAGCAGCGTCTTGTAGGCCTGAAGCCCGGAGCCGATGCGCGATTGCGCCTCGCCCACAAGCTGCTGGATGCCCGGCACCGGCTCGTCGGTGGAGCGGGTTGCGATCAGGCCCAGCACCCAGGGAATCTTGATCTCGTAATTGGTCTTGTGCGCGGCAAGGTCGGGCAGGCCGAACAGGGTGAAAGAGGCGGGCGCGGGTTCGGTCTGCCACATCGCCTCGATGGCGGCGATCTTCATCTTCTGGTTCTGGCCCGCGGTGTATCCGCTCTCATCGCCCAGAACGACGACGCACAACGCGGACGCCAGGCCGAAGCTCGCCGCCACCGTCATGGAGCGCTTGGCGAAGTCGCGGTAGCGCCCCTGCAGCATGTAGATCGCGCTGATCGCCAGCACGAACACCGATCCGCAGACGTAACCGGCGGACACCGTGTGCACGAACTTCGCCTGTGCCACGGGGTTGAACAGCACGGCCATGAAGTCGGTGACTTCCATGCGCATGGTGTCGGCGTTGAACTTGGAGCCGACGGGATATTGCATCCAGCCGTTCGCGATCAGGATCCACAGCGCCGAAAGATTGGTGCCCAAAGCCAGCAGCCAAGTCGCGATCAGGTGCTGCACCTTGGAAAGCTTGTCCCACGCGAAGAAGAACAGGCCCACGAAGGTGGCTTCGAGGAAGAACGCCATCAGCCCTTCGATGGCCAGCGGCGCGCCGAACACGTCGCCCACATAATGCGAGTAATAGGCCCAGTTGGTGCCGAACTGGAATTCCATGGTGATGCCGGTGGCAACCCCCATGGCGAAATTGATGCCGAACAGAACGCCCCAATACTGGACGAGCTTTTTCCAGATGGGATTGTCGGTCATCACATAGACCGTCTCCATGATGCCGAGCAGGATGGACAGGCCCAGCGTCAGCGGCACGAACAGGAAGTGATAGAGCGCGGTCAGCGCGAATTGCAGCCGCGAGAGTTCGACAATATCCACCGTTCAACTCCCGATGAGATGCGTGGCCATGGTTGCAGGCTGCGGTTCCGGCACCATGGCCGGCTTGATCAGCAGAAAATAAATCAGCGTCAGTGCTGCCGCCTTGAGGCACAACAGCACAATCACATCGCGGCGGACCCAGCGCGGAAACATGCGAAGCTCCCCGGTTGATGCCTCGCGCAAATCATAGCGGGGCGTTCGCCGCAGGAATTGCACCTTTGGGCGCATGCGGCAATATGGCGAAAGCCGATTGTGCGTCGCAACAGCGAAGGGGAATAGATGATTGCGTTACTCGGAATAGCGGTCGTCGTCGTCGGCTTTTTGATCCGGATCAACCCGCTGCTGGTGATCGCCGCTGCCGTGCTGGCGACCGGATGGGCCGTGGGCTTCGATTTCGCGCACACGCTCGCGGTGTTCGGCCACGCCTTCAACGAGAACCGCTATGTCAGCATCGTGTTTCTGGTGCTGCCGGTGATCGGGCTTCTGGAGCGCGAGGGCTTGCAGGAACGCGCGCGCATCCTGATCGCGAAGCTGCGCGGCGCCACGGTGGGGCGGCTCCTTATTATATACATGCTGTTCCGGCAGGTGATGTCGTCGCTGGGGCTGGCCAGCGCCGTGGGCGGCCACGCGCAGGTCGTCCGCCCGCTGCTCGCGCCGATGGCCGAGGCCGCCGCGGAGAAGGACGGCCCGCTCGCGCCGGACACGCGCAACACCATCCGCGCCTTCGCCGCCTCGGTGGACAATATCGGCGCCTTCTTCGGTGAAGACGTGTTCCTTGCCATGAGTTCGGTTCTGCTGATCAAGGGCTTTCTGGAGCAGAACCACATCATCGTGCAGCCCCTGTCGATCTCGCTGTGGTCGATCCCCACGGCGATTGCCGCCGCGCTCATCCACGGAACAAGACTGTGGCTGCTGGATAGGAAGCTCAAACAATCGCCTCCCCCTCGTGGGGAGGCCGGAGAGCGAAGCGATCCGGGTGGGGGGCAAACTCCCACCGCTTTGCCCCCCACCCGAAATTCGCTACGCGAATTGTCGACCTCCCCACAAGGGGGAGGTGATTACGCGCGATGATCACCCTCGATCACATCTACATCCTGATGGGCGCGCTGTTCGCGGTCGTCGCGGCGCTCAGCCTGCGCGACCGCGCGAACAAGAAGCGCTTCGGCAATGCGATCTTCTGGGCGCTGTTCGCCGCCAGCTTCCTGTTCGGCTCGCATCTGTCCGACGTCGCCAATGGCGTTCTGGTGCTGGCGCTGGTCATCGTCGGCGGCTTCAACTTCATCGGCCGCACCGCGCCGCCCACCACATCGCCGGAGCAGCGCCGCGACGGCGCGCAGCGTTACGGCAACGGTCTGTTCTATATCGCGCTCATCATCCCGCTGGTGGCGCTGATCGGCACGCTGTTCCTGAAAGACAGCGGCTTCGTCGATCCCAGGCAGGTGACGCTGATTTCGCTCGGCCTCGGCGTGATCGTCGCGCTCGCGGTGGGTTATGTGTGGATGAAGCCGCCCGCGCTGGCGCCGTTCGAGGAATCGCGCCGCCTTGCCGACACCATCGGCTGGGCTGCACTCTTGCCGCAATTGCTCGCCTCGCTGGGCGCGGTGTTCGCGGCGGGCGGCGTGGGCCGGGAAGTGGGCATCATCGCCACGCAATATCTGCCGCTCGGCACGCCCTTCGCCGCCGTCGCCACCTATTGCATCGGCATGGCGCTGTTCACGATCATCATGGGCAACGCTTTCGCCGCCTTTCCGGTGATGACCGCCGCCATCGGATTGCCGCTGGTGGTCGCGAAATTCCACGGCGACGTGACGATCATGGCCGCCATCGGCATGCTCGCCGGTTATTGCGGCACGCTGGCCACGCCCATGGCCGCGAACTTCAACATCGTGCCCGCCGCGCTTCTGGAGATTCCCGATTACGCCGTCATCCGCGCGCAGATCCCCACCGCGATTCCGCTGCTCGCCGTCAACATAATCTTGATGTATGTGCTGGCCTTCCGCTTCTAGAGCATCGGACGTTCTGACGTCATTGCCTGCTTCCATGCTTCGACAAGCTCAGCATGAGGATGTGTGCCATTTCTCCTCACCCTGAGCTTGTCGAAGGGGGAGGGCCGCGAGTCCGTCTGAACGCATTTTTCTTTAGCCGAACAGCATCGCGATGCGCGCGGCGAGCAGACGTCCGATCAGGCCGAACGGAAAACCGTTGTGCACCGGAATATCGGCGGGCGCTTCCGTTCCCGGCTTCACCTTGTTGCGCATGGTGACGGGCGGCAGATCGCCCGTGAAGCGCAGGCGATAGGTGGACACCCACCAGCCGGGCCGATGTTTCAGATACATCCCCGAATTGCAGCAGGAGGCGACATAGCGCGTGGTCGGCGCGGTATCGCTGAGCTTGATGCCCGTCAGCAGCTCCGATCCCTGCACGATCGCGAAGCGGTCGTCGCGATAGGTGAGATAAGGCGAGCCGCCATAGGCGTCGCGCACGGGCGCGGCGTGCGGCAGCGCCTCGATCATCCGCCCGCCCGCCCGGCAATCGTCGCAATGACAGATCGCGCTGACGATGGGATCGCCGGACACTTTCATCCGCACGTTTCCGCAGGCGCATGTTCCGATGCGTTCGATCAAGCGTCTCACCTCAACCGGCCAGCAGTTCCAATCTACGCGAACGGGCAGCAACCACAACTGTCATGGCCCGCGAATGCGGGCCACCCAGTTGACGTCTGCGCCTCGTTTTCCAGTTTGGCGTCTGTGGCACCTGGGTGGCCCGCATTCGCGGGCCATGACAATATGAGCAGATGACCCACGAACTCACCGAATCCCTCGCCACCAAATTCGCCGCTGTCGCGCTCGGCCATGTCGGCCGCGAATGGCCGAACAAGATGGATCACGTCCTCACCGGTCCCGAAGACATCAAAGGCCCGCGCGAGCTGCATCCCATCTTCTACGGCAGCTTCGACTGGCATTCCTGCGTGCATGCGCACTGGCTGCTGGCGCGCCTTTACCGCCGCTTCCCCAACGGCGCGGAGGCGAAGAACATCCGCAAACGGCTCGACGAAAATTTCACGCCGGAGAAAGTCGCGGGCGAAGTCGCCTATCTGGCGCGGCCGTCCGCGCGCGGGTTCGAGAGGCCTTATGGCTGGGCGTGGCTGTTGATGCTGCAAAGCGAGCTTTCGCGCCACCAAAGCGACGAGGGCCGGCGCTGGGCCGCCACGCTGAAGCCGCTGGCCGATGCCTTCGTGCGGCGCTTTCAGGATTTCCTGCCGCTCGCCACCTATCCCATCCGCAGCGGTGTTCACTCCTCCACCAGCTTCGCGCTGACGCTGGCGCTCGATTATGCGAACACCGTGGGCGATCTCGCTTTCGCGAAATTCCTCGGCGTGAAGGCCGCTTCGTGGCATTCGGCGGACGAGAACGTCACGGTCAACGAGCCGTCGCAATCCGATTTCCTCTCGCCCACGCTGATGGAAGCCGCGCTGATGACGCATGTGTTCCAGGAAGGCGAGTTCCGCGCGTGGTTCAGCAAATTTCTGCCGAAGATTCCCGATCTGTTGCTCACCCCCGCCACCGTGTCCGACCGCAGCGACGGGCAGATCGCGCATCTGGACGGCCTCAATCTTTCGCGCGCCTGGTGCTGGCGGCTGATCCGCGACCGCATGGTGCCCACGCATCCGGCGGTGCCCCGGATCGACGAGGCCATCGGCACGCTGCTGTCGTCCGCTCTTTCGCATATCGACGGCGATTACATGGGCGAGCATTGGCTGGCGAGTTTCGCGGCGCTCGCGCTCGATCCTTATGGCTGAAGGTTCCCGTTAAGGATCCGTTTACCCATTCCGCAAGGTCTGTTGGCACCGCCGCACCGACTCGCCGCGTTTTCCCGGCATGGCTCATCGGATCCCAGCCGAGCAGTTGCGCGAGATTCTCGCGGTGGCGCGGAAGCTGAGAACCTCCGCTCAGGAGGAGATGGACGAGGACTACGTCGATCTCTTCCTGCGCGCCGCGCTGGCGCTGGAAGACCGCGCCCGCCAGCTTGCCTTCCATCCCTACGATCCAAATCCGCCGGAGCTGGAAGACGAAGAGATGCGCAAAGTCCTCCACAAGCCCGTGAACATCGTGTGTTGAAATCACCTCCCCCTTGTGGGGAGGTCGACAAAATTCTGAGGTCCGTGAGCGCCAGCGAGCGGACGCGAAGAATT
>JAFECN010000256.1 GCA_018242145.1 Pseudomonadota bacterium | reverse complement strand
GGATGCGCGCGCGGTCGTTGCGCAGCGCGTTGTGCAGACGTTTCTCGACGGCGCGGTCGTTGCGTCCGTCTTCCATGTCGATGAAGTCGATGACGATGAGGCCCGCCAGATCGCGCAGGCGAAGCTGGCGGCCGATTTCGGTCGCGGCTTCGAGATTGGTTTTGTGCGCGGTTTCCTCGATGGAATGCTCGCGCGTGGCGCGGCCGGAGTTCACGTCGATGGCGACGAGGGCTTCGGTCTGGTTGATGACGATGTAGCCGCCGGACTTCAACGTGACGGTCGGCTGGAACATCGCATCGAGTTGCCCCTCGATATGCTGGCTCTGGAAGAGGGGGGTGGCGTCCTTGTAGGGCTTCACGTTCTTCGCATGGCTCGGCATGAGCATGCGCATGAAGTCTTTGGCGTTCTTGTAGCCTTCGTCGCCTTCGACGACGATCTCTTCCACGTCCTTGTTGTAGAGATCGCGGATGGCGCGCTTGATGATGTCGCCTTCCTCATAGACGCAGGCCGGCGCGTTGGATTCCAGAGTCAGTTCGCGGATCTGGTCCCACAGGCGCAGCAGGTATTCGTAGTCGCGCTTGATTTCGAGTTTGGTGCGCGCTTCGCCCGCGGTGCGGATGATGAGGCCCATGCCTTCGGGCAATTCCAGCGCGGCCGCGGCGGATTTCAGGCGCTTGCGGTCGGCCGGATTGGTGATCTTGCGGGAGATGCCGCCGCCGCGCGGCGTGTTGGGCATCAGCACGCAATAGCGCCCGGCGAGCGACAGATAAGAGGTGAGCGCCGCGCCCTTGTTGCCGCGCTCTTCCTTCACCACCTGCACCAGCATCACCTGGCGGCGCTTGATGACTTCCTGAATCTTGTAGTGGCGGCGGCGCAGGAATCGCTGCCCGGCGCGCTTGCTCTGCAGCGGCTGCGCGGGTTGGTCGCCATGCTCTGCAGATTGCTCGCCTTCCGCGAAAGATTCCGCGGCGGCCTGCTCGTCGACGATGCCTTCCTGGGATTCCGTGTTGGGGTCCACAATGTGCGACGGCTCGGCGGTGTAGGGGTATTCGTGTTCTTCGCCATGCGCTTCGGCAACCGGCGCGTCGCCGGCTTCGGAGATCGTCTGCTGGTCGACGACGCCTTCCTCGATTTCCTCTCCGGCAATCCCGCCAAGCGGGTTGTCGTCGTGGGAATGGTGATCGTGGCTGTCGTCATCGTGATCGTCGTCGTTGTGCTCGACGGCGAGATCGGCCTGTTCGGCATCGAAACCGGCTTCGATTTCGCTTTCCGCGACCGGATGATCGTCATCGGAATCGCCACGCTTGTTATCGAAGAACTCTTCGTCGGACGAATCTTCGTGGGCTTCCGCATCGCCAGATTCTTCGCCTTCTTCGCCGTTCTCCGAGCCATCGGTGACGCCGGCCGCTTCGGCGGCTTCTTCCGCTTCCAGTTCCTCGTCGGAAACGACGGCCGTGCCGGTCTCGACGGATTCAAAGCCTTCCTCGGCGGCGCGGCGGCGTGCCTCGCGCTGCTGTTCTTCGAGCAGCGCCTGACGATCGGCAATCGGGATCTGGTAATAGTCGGGATGGATTTCGTTGAAGGCGAGGAAGCCCTGGCGGTTGCCGCCATACTCCACGAACGCCGCCTGCAGCGACGGCTCCACGCGCGTCACCTTGGCGAGATAGATGTTTCCCTTGAGCGGCCGCTTGCTGGCGGCCTCGAAATCAAATTCCTCGACCTTCGAACCGTCGAGAACAACCACGCGGGTCTCTTCCCGGTGGCTGGCGTCTATCAACATGCGCTTCATGCAAATCTCCGGGCGGCGCTCCGCGGCGCGCCACGGGGGCACGCGCGATCAAGAGACGCCGCGTTGTTCTGTGTTGGGGGAATAGCCGGAGCGTCGCCACCGGCGGCGGAACCGCAGGGACTGGCGAACGGACTCTGGCGAAGCTGGTCATTTCAATTCACGTTGGGCGCGCGGCAAAGCCGCTTGCCTGGGGACGCCTGCTGGTTGCGGATTTCTGTGGTCTGCGGGCGCCTATCGCCCTGCAGGCTCGGCCCGGGGCCGAGGGCGGATCGCCGAAATCCGGCGAAGCAGGTTGGTTTTCCTTTTAGGTATCCCTTTGGGGTCCGGCAAGGGTTAGGTTCGGAATCATAGTAAATTCCAGCTCGGCTAACGAACCGTAAATGGTTTGGAGCCACCTTCATTTGGCTGGATTTGGCCTGAAATATGTGGCGAAAGGCCCTTGATGAGGCGTCTTGGGGTAATTTTGGGGCTGGCGCTGCTGGGCTGTGCGGGATTTGCGCTCGCCCAGGGCAACCTGCCGCCGCCCGTGAAGCACCGCGCCTACGCCCCCAATCGCCTGTCGCAACCGGCACCCCGGGACAATCCGGCCCGGTTTTCGCCGGAGACAGCCTCCGTGCCGGATCAGGGGCAATGGTTTCCGCCCACCCAGCCCGCGGCCGCCCCGGCGCCGTCCAAATCGCAGCCCGATCCGATCGCCAAGCTGGCGGCCTCCGCCGAGCCGGTGGTGATGAATGTCCGCATCGGCGAGCATCAGGATCGCACGCGGTTCGTGATCGAGCTTTCCGATCCTGTGAAACTGCGCGTGTTGACGCTGACCAATCCCAATCGTGTCGTCATCGACATGCCCGAGGTGCTGTGGCGGATAAACGGGCCGCAGAAACCCACCGGCAATAGCGCGATCCACAGTTATCGCTACGGCCTGTTCCGGCCCGGCAATGCGCGCTTCGTGCTCGATCTCAACATGCCCGTGACGGTGGCCGAGCCGCTGATCCTTCCACCGTCCGACGGCTTCGGTTATCGCGTGGTGATCGACCTTTTCCCGATCCCGCAATCGAAATTCGAGCGCACGGCCGGCTGGCCCTCCGACCTCAAGGAAAAAGAGACCGCGCCCGAGAATGTGCCGCTGGGGCGCAAGAGTTCGACGCGCAAAGTCGTCGTTGTCGATGCGGGCCATGGCGGCATCGATTCCGGCACGGTCGGCATCGACGGCATGATGGAAAAGGATCTTGTGCTCGACGAGGCCAAGCGCCTGGGGGCGGAGTTGCGCCGCCGCGGCTATATCGTGCATCTGACGCGCGACACCGACATCTTCATCCCCTTGCGCCAGCGCGTGGCGATTGCGCGCAGCTACGGCGCCGACCTGTTCATTTCCCTGCACGCCGATTCCAATCCCAACCCCGATGTGACCGGCGCGTCCGTGTACACGCTTTCGGAGAAGGGCTCCGACCGGGAAGCCGCCGCTTTGGCGCGCAAGGAAAACCAGTCTGACATTATCGCCGGCGTGGACCTGACGGGGCAGGACGATTCCGTCTCGCATATCCTCATCGATCTGGCGCAGCGCGATACCATGAACCGCTCGTCACGTTTCGCGGAGATGGTGGTGTCCAAGCTGTCGCAGGCGACGGATATCCTGCCGCGAACGCCGCACCGCTCCGGCGCGCTGGTGGTGCTGAAGGCGCCGGACGTGCCCGCCGTGCTGGTGGAACTCGGTTATCTGTCCAATAAAGAGGATTGCCGCCAGATGCATAGCGCGAGCTGGCGGAATGGTGTGGCAAAGGCCCTGGCCGATGCGGTAGACCAGAACTTCGGCCCGGTTTCGGCCGGAAGGGATTTCTCCGGCGGTCCCCATGCCGCGGAGTGACGGCCCGCCATGCTGGCGTCATAATAAGGTTTCTCTATCGGGCTTCGGGGAAGGGCCGCTGTAAGGGCTATGTATCGGCGTATCTTTATCTATTCCGGGATTGCGCTTGGAAGCTTGGCGCTGGTCGGCGTCCTTGTCCTTCTGGGCTATGTCTATTCGCTGAGCCGCGATCTGCCGAGCGTGGAAACGCTGCAGAACTATCAGCCGCCGGTGACGACCCGCGTCTATGCCAGTAATGGCGACCTGCTCGGCGAATATGCCCGCGAGCGGCGCATCTTCATCCCCATCGCCTTCGTGCCGAAGCTGGTGATCGAGGCGTTCACCTCCGCCGAGGACAAGAATTTCTACAGCCATCCCGGCATCGATCCTTCGGGCATCATGCGCGCGGCCGCCAAAGACGTCGTCAACGTGCTGGAGCACCGGCGGCTGGAAGGCGCGTCCACGATCACGCAGCAGGTCGCCAAGAACATGCTGCTGAACAGCCAGGTGAAATTCTCGCGCAAGATCAAGGAAGCGATCCTCGCCATCCGCATCGACGCGACCTATTCCAAAGCGAAGATCCTGGAGCTTTATCTCAACGAAATCTTCCTCGGCGAGAACTCCTATGGCGTGGGCGCGGCGGCGCTGAACTATTTCGGCAAGTCGCTCGACCAGCTCGACGTGGCGGACGTCGCGTTCCTCGCGTCGCTGCCCAAAGCGCCCAGCAATTACGATCCGCGTTTTCACAAGCAGGCCGCGCTCGACCGCCGCAACTGGGTGATCGGGCAGATGTACGAAAACGGCTACATCAGCCGCGCGCAACGCGATGCCGCGCTGGGCGAACCGCTCGACACGCAGATGCGTCCGCTGGGCATTCAGGCCGAAGACGCCGACTACTTCGTGGAGGAGGTGCGCCGCATCCTCTATTCCAAATACGGGCAGCACGCGCTCTATGACGGCGGTTTGCAGGTTCGCTCCACGCTGGACTCGCGGCTGCAGAACTTCGCCGTGAATGCGCTGCGCGCGGGGCTGGTGCGTTACGACCGCCGCCATGGCTGGCGCGGCGCGGTGAGTAACATTAGCGTGGACGGCGACTGGAAGAGCGCGCTCAAGAGCGCCGGAAACCAGTCTGGCATCGACACATGGCATGTGGCGATTGTGCTGGGCTATGGCGACAACAGATCGGTCGATATCGGCCTGGACAACGGAACGCGCGGCACCATTCCGTTCAGCGAGCTGAGCTGGGCGCGCCCCGAGATCAAGCGGAATGCGACCGTCGGCGCCGCGCCGGCCGGCCCCAAGGATGTCGTGAAAATCGGCGACGTGATTTATGTCGAGCCGATCGACAACAACGGCAATTACGGTCTGCGCCAGGTCCCCGAAGTGAACGGCGCCATCGTGGCGATGGACCCACACACCGGCCGCGTGCTCGCGATGTCGGGCGGGTTCTCCTACGCATCGAGCCAGTTCGATCGGGCGATGCAGGCGATGCGCCAGCCGGGCTCGTCGTTCAAGCCGTTTGTGTATGCGGCGGCACTCGACAACGGCTATACGCCTGTCAGCAAGGTTCTGGACGCGCCGGTGTCGCTCCCGCAGGGGCCGGGCCTGCCGATGTGGACGCCGAAGAATTTCGAAAAGCACTTCCTCGGCATGGCGACGCTGCGGCGCGGCATCGTTCTGTCGCGCAACCTGATGACCATTCGTCTGGCCGCGGCGGTGGGCATGAACAAGGTGGTGCAATATCCGATCCGTTTTGGCGTGTACGACAAGCTGCCGGCCTATCTGTCCAACTCCATCGGCGCCTATGAGACGACGCTGATGCGGATGACGACGGGCTATGCGGAATTCGTGAACGGCGGCAAGAAGATCGACCCGACACTGATCGACCGCATTCAGGATCGCAACGGCAAGGACATCTACCGCCACGATCCGCGCGAATGTCAGGGCTGCAACACGCCGGTCTGGCACAACCAGCCGGAGCCGCTGTTGCCGGATACGCGCCCGCAGATCATCGATCCGCGCACGGCATACCAGATCGTCTCGATGCTGGAAGGCGTTGTGCAGTATGGCACCGGCAAGGTGGTGAAATCCGTCGGCAAGCCGCTTGCGGGCAAGACCGGCACCTCCAACGAATCCAAGGATGCCTGGTTTGTGGGCTTCTCGCCCGATCTGGCCTGCGGCGTCTATGTGGGCTTCGACAATCCGCGGACGCTGGGCCGCTACGAACAGGGTGCCACGGCGGCGGCGCCGATCTTCCGCGACTTCATGAAGGGCGCGCTGGAGAATGAACCGGCGACACCCTTCCGCGTGCCGCCGGGCATCGATCTTGTCCCCGTCAACCGCGTCACGGGCGATCCGGCATCGCTGGGGGCGCCGACCACCATTCTGGAAGCCTTCAAGGCCGGGACCGAGCCGGGGATTGCCGTGACGGATGCCACGAACAATCTCAGCGCCCAGGGCAAGGGGCCTGCCTCGGACGTCAATCAGGGCACCGGCGGCCTTTACTGAAATTTCCGACAGGACGCGCGATTTCGGGGCGACCGCCCAGCCTGACGTGTTCACCCCGCCGAAATAGGTTGTGAGGGAGAATGCGGCGGACCGGCGCCACGTTTTCGCTCGATTTGTCCATGCATTTTCGCGTGGTGCGCGCTAGTTAGGGCATGCGCCGCCACGGGAGAACGGATGCTGGCCGGACAGGCTGAACCGATATCGCGACGAACGCTGCGGTTGCGTTACCTGCAGCGGCGTTGGCGCGTGCTGTTCGCCGGTGTCCAGCGCGACCTGCGCTCCAACGAGATGGGGCAGATCGTCGCCTGCGCGATGATCGGCGCTTTCGTGGGCGCCATCACCGATTATCTGCACCTTCTTGTCGATCTCGCGCACAAGCTGGCCTTCAATCTTCCCAAGCATGTCACGCTCAGCATGGGCACGGCCACCGATCACTGGCGGCTGATCTTCGTGCCCGCCATCGGCGGCCTGATCCTCGGCGTGGGCGCCTGGATCGTGCGGCGCTATCGCGCGGGCGAGATTGTCGACCCCGTGGAAGCCAATGCGCTGTTCGGCGGGCGCATGTCGCTCTTCGATTCCATCCGGCTGACGACGATGACCGTTATCTCGAACGCCTCGGGCGCCTCGCTCGGCATGGAAGCCGGATACAGCCAGCTCGGCGCGGCGGTGTTCTCCCGGTTCGGGCGTCAGTTTCGCCTGCGGCGCGAGGATCAGCGCATTTTCGTGACCGCGGGCGCTGCCGCCGCGATCGCCGCGGCGTTCAACGCGCCGCTGGCCGGGGCGTTCTACGGATTTGAACTCATTCTTGGCAGTTACATGCCGCGCGCGCTGGCGCCGGTGGCCGTGGCGTCGGTGTGCGCGACGCTGACGCAGCAGGCCCTCAACAAGCCGCAGCCGCTGTTCGACATGACGGGGCCCGTGGTGCTGGACACGCGCAGCTACGGCTTGTTCCTCCTCATGGGAATCCTGGCCGCGGGCGTCAGCATCGTGGCCATGCAGGCGGTGACATGGGCGGAGCGCGGCTTGCGCGCGCTCGAAGTGCCGGATTGGCTACGCCCCTTTGTCGGCGGCGTGGTGCTGTCCTTCATCGCGTGGGAATTTCCGCAAGTGCTCGGCAGCGGGCATGGCGCGATCCAATATCATTTCAACATGCATTGGGCGTTGTTGCCGCTGGCCGCGCTGCTGGTGGCCAAGCTCGTGGCCTCCGCGATTTCGGTGGGATCGGGATTTCGCGGCGGCCTGTTCAGCTCTTCGCTTTTCCTCGGCACGTTGTTCGGCGGCGTATTCGCGCAATGCCTCGCGCCGTTCGTCCCTGGCGTTGCCGCCCAGGAACATGCGTTCCTGCTCGTGGGGATGGGCACGATCGCGGCGGCTATCGTCGGCGCGCCGCTGACGATGGTGTTTCTGGTCCTGGAGGCGACGGGCGATTTTCCCGTGACGCTGGGCGTGTTGACGGGAGTCATCACCGCAACGACCATCGTGCGCCTGACCTTCGGCTATTCCTTCTCGACGTGGCGCTTCCATGTGCGCGGGCTGGGTATTCGCGGCGCGCACGATGTGGGCTGGATCAGCGATCTCACCGTCGCGCGCATGATGCGCAGCGATCCCAAGGTGGTGCGCAGCGACATGAGCCTGCGCGCGCTGCGCGCGAAATACCCACCCGGCGCAACGAAGAGCGTCTATGCCGTCGATCCCGACGGCCGTTATGTCGGCGTCATCGACATGCTGACGGTCCACAATCCGCAGATCGACGATGTGGTGGATTTCACGGTGGTGGCCGATCTTGCCGGCATGAAATCGGTTTTCCTGCTGCCGTCGGAGAATGTCCGCACCGCGCTGGCGCGCTTCGACCAGACGCAGACCGAAGCGCTCCCGGTATTGTCGGCGCGCGCCGATCCGCGCGTGGTCGGCTATCTCACGGAAGCCTATGCGCTGCGCCGCTACACCCAGGAACTGGAGCGCCGCCGGGCGGCGGAACTCGGCGACGAAAATCTGTTTTCGCTGGGGCAGAAGCCGGGACATTGAGGGCCTTTACGCCACGCCCCCGCGCCCCTATATCAGCGCCCATTCCGCGAAGAGAACGCCATGCGTCCCGAAATCCAGCGCACCGCCGACGAAATCAAGCAGGCCATCGACCTGCTGAGGAGGCATCTTTGACTGGGACAACGCGCTACGCCGCCTCGACGAACTGAACGCGCGCGCCGAAGACTCCTCGATCTGGAACGATCCGCAAGCCGCGCAGAAGCTGATGCGCGAGCGGCAGAAGCTCGACCAATCCATCGCCGCGGTGAAATCGGTTGATGCCAAATTGAACGACGGTCTTGGCCTTCTGGAAATGGCGGAAGCCGAGAACGACGCTGCGATGATCGCCGATGCGGAGAAATCCATCGAGGCGCTGGCCAAGCGCGCGGAAGACTTGCGGCTGCAGTCGATGCTCTCGGGGGAGGCCGACGGCAACGACGCCTATCTGGAAGTCCATGCCGGCGCGGGCGGCACCGAGAGCCAGGACTGGGCGGAAATGCTGTTCCGCATG
>JAFECN010000255.1 GCA_018242145.1 Pseudomonadota bacterium | reverse complement strand
GCGATCGCGCTCACGCTGGTGAAGCTGTCGCAGCTCGTCAGCGATCTGGATGAGATCGTCGAACTGGACATCAATCCCTTGCTGGCGGACGAGCACAGCGTCGTCGCGCTCGACGCGCGGGTGCGCGTTGCCCGCTCGGATACCGCTGCGCATGCGCGGCTGGCCATTCCGCCTTACCCGAATGCCTTGGAAGGTTATCTTGACATAGCCGGTGCCGGCCGCTTTCGCATTCGCCCGGTCAAACCGGAAGATGCCGAAGCATTCGTCGCATTCGCCCGGCGCCTGAGCGACGAGGACATGCGCATGCGGTTCTTCTCGCCGCTGCGCGCATTACCGTCATCCTTGCTGGCGCGTCTCACGCAGATTGATTACGATCGCGAAATGGCCTTCGTGCTGTTCGACAGTACCGAGACCGTCGCCGCCGTCGGGCGGCTCGCCGCCGATCCCGATGGCGAACGGGCAGAGTTCGCCCTGGCGGTTCGCACGGACCTGAAAGGACGCGGCATCGGACATGCACTGCTGGAGAAGCTGGTCGCCTATGCCCGGCAACGGGGCATCCGCGAGGTCTGGGGAAATGTCCTGCCGGAGAACACCACCATGCTGGCCCTGTGCCGGGAACTCGGTTTTGAAATTTCGGGCACCGGCCAGGGCCTGATGCTGGCCACGCTCAAGCTGGCATGAGCGCCTTGGCCGGACGATCCCGGCAGTGATAATCTGTACCGGGCGCGCCGACGATGACAGACAAATCCCGCGATCTTTTCTCACTTGCCGATCATGGCGCTCTCTTCGGCATCCTCACGTCGATCGCCGCCGACGGCATCATCGTCATCGACGAGAACGCTCGAATCCTTTTTTACAACGACGCCTGCCGGAAGCTTTTCCAATACACGTCCGACGAAGTGTTGTCCCACAACGTCAATATGCTGATGCCGGAGCCTTATCGTTCCGAACATGACAACTATATAGCGCGCTACCGCAAGACCGGCGATGCCCGCATCATCGGCATCGGCCGCGAGGTGCGGGGCCTGCGCAAGGATGGGTCGGAATTTCCGATGTATCTCTCCGTCGGCGAGGGCGTTATCGCGGATCGGCGCGTTTTCGTCGGGATCGTGCACGACCTCACCAGAATACGCACTGTGGAGGAGCATCGCGCCCAGTCCGACCGCCAACTGGCGCAGATCGTGGAATCGTCTGACGACGCCATCATCAGCAAGACGCTCGCCGGCATCGTGCAAACATGGAATGCCGGCGCCGAACGCATATTCGGATACAGCCCCGCGGAAATGATCGGACGCCCGATCTCCGCAATCATTCCTCCCGAAAGACAGGAGGAGGAAGACGCCATCCTGGAACGGGTGCGCGGCGGCGAATCCATTCTCCACTATGAGACGACCCGCATAAGAAAGGATGGCCGGGAAATCGCGATCTCGCTGTCTGTCTCTCCGGTGCGCGATGCGTCGGGCGCCGTCATCGGCGCATCCAAGATCTCCCGCGACGTTACCGAGCGGCGCCGCGCCGAAGAACGCGAAAATGCGCTGCAGGCGGAGCTGGCCCATGTCGCGCGCGTCAGCGCCGTGGGCCAGCTTTCGTCCGCCCTCGCCCACGAACTCAATCAGCCGCTGACCGCGATCATGAATTATGTGAGCGCGGCGAAGATGCGGCTCTCGGAAGGCGCGCAGGGCCAGAGCGACAAAACCGTCACCTTGCTCGACCGCGCCATCGGGCAGGCCGAGCGTGCCGGCGCGATCATCCAGCGTCTTCGCGCCTTTCTGGAAAAGCGGGAGCCGCAGCGCGCGGGCGAAGAGTTGAACACCGTCCTGCAGGAGGCTATCGCGCTGGGCTTCGTCGGCTCCACGGATGAAGGCGTGAAGCTTGTTCTCGATCTGGCGGAAGATCTGCCGCGGGTGCAGGTGGACAAGGTGCAGATTCAGCAGGTGATCGTAAACCTCATCCGCAACGCGACGGAAGCGATGCGGGATTCATCCGTTCGCGAACTCGTGATATCGAGCTATCGCGCCGGGCCGGGCCTTGTCGAAATCGCCGTCGCCGATACGGGCCCCGGCATTTCGGATGCGATCGCGGCGCAACTTTTCGAAGCATTCGTGACGACGAAGGAAAGAGGAATGGGGGTTGGCCTTTCGATCTGCCGCACCATCGTGGAAGCGCATGGCGGCCGCATCTCAGCGGCGCCGAACCACCCCAGCGGCACCGTCTTCAAGATCCAGCTTCCGGTGAACGGCTGATGTCCGGACAGACAATCTGCATTGTTGATGACGACGAAAGCGTTCGCGAATCGCTCGGTGAGCTTCTGGATGCCGCGGGTTACAGCGTACAAAGCTTCGCTTCCGCGAAGCAGTTCCTCGCCGGTAGCGCGCCTTCCGCCTGTTCCTGTCTGGTGACGGACGTCCGCATGCCGGACATGGACGGCATTGCGCTGCAGGAAGAACTGGCGCGCCGGAAGACCGGCTTTCCGGTGATCGTGATGACGGGTCATGCCGATGTGCCCCTTGCCGTTCGGGCGATGCGCGCGGGCGCGACGGACTTTATCGAAAAGCCTTTCAAGCCGGAGACGTTGCTGACGTCCGTGCGGCAGGCGCTGATTTCGGGTGCAAGAACACAAGGGCCGGCAAATCCCGAAATCGCAGAGCGCCTTGGGGGGCTGACGGCGCGGGAGCGGGAGGTCATGGATCTGATGGTTCACGGCCATCCCAACAAGGTGATCGCACAGAAGCTCGATATTTCCTTCCGCACCGTCGAAGTCCATCGCAGCCGGATACTGGCGAAGATGGGCGCGGAAAACGTCGCCGAGCTTGTGCGGCTGGTACTCTCCGCACCGCAACACCGCGCATAAGGGCTTTCCCGTACGCGCTCAGACGAATTTCGTCTTCCGGGCGCGGCGCGCATATTGTCGCAATGTATCAGGTCGCGCCGCAACATGCCCACCGCGTCGGCATCATCGACGACGATGACGCCGTGCGCGATGCGATCCATGTTCTGCTGGAGACCCGGGGATTTCAGGTTTCGGAGTATGGCTCCGCGCAGGACTATCTGCGCGGACCGCAGGACGATTGCATTCTGCTCGTCGATCTTGCGATGTCCGAACTGGGCGGGCTGGATTTGGCCGAAATCCTGCGCACCGGCGGCGTCGAAACCCCGATCATTCTGATGACCGATGTCCCGCGACCGGGGCAAGCGCAGCGTATTTCCGCGGCATTCCGCTGCACAGCGCTGCCCAAGCCCGTGGATTCCCGATCGCTGCTGGCAACGATCGCGTCCTGCGTATGTGAAATGGCCTGTTCCCGCACGAATGCGTAATTCCCCGTACGCGGTGGCACGAATTTCCGCCACCCCCAAGTTGCGCGAACCTTCATTCAGCAATCCCGCGAAACAGGAGCCGGCATGCTCAATTCCAATCTGGCACGGTCGTCGAAATATGCGAGCCGCCGCCCCATTCCGCATCGTGCCAAGGCCTCGATCAGCGAAATCGCCAGCCAGCGCAAGATTGGCGCGGTGGTGAATTTCGCGCGCGGCAAGACCATCTTCAACGACGGGGAAGACGCCGAATACTCCTATAAGGTTGTCGAAGGTGCGGTGCGCCTGTCGAAGGTCATGCTGGACGGGCGCCGCCAGATCGCGGAATTCGCGTTGCCGGGCGATATGTTCGGCTTCGAATATGGCGATGCCTATGCCCTGACGGCCGAAGCGGTTACGCCGGTGGTCGTGATCCGCTATCACCGCACCCATATCGAGCGGCTGGGCGATGAGTTTTCCGACATTCGCCAGGAATTGATAGCCCACCTCCGCCAGGGTTGGCGCTCCGCGCAAGCCCACCTCGTCATGCGGGGCCGACAGAGCGCCAAGGAACGGGTTGCCGCGTTCCTCATTTCGCTC
>JAFECN010000254.1 GCA_018242145.1 Pseudomonadota bacterium | reverse complement strand
GGACGGTCTTATTTCCACGATAGACGCGCTGGAACAATGCGTCGGCGCGGCCGGACTTCCCGTGAGGATGAAGATCATCGATCACATCGACGCGACAGCCGCGAAATGGATCGCGGCGTCGCCGATCGCTTTCGTAGGGTTGGGCGGCGCGGATGGTCCGGCCGTCGCGGCGGCGGGCGGTGCACCCGGATTCGCGGCTGTGCCCGATCCCGGCGTGCTTTCGATTCCGCTGTCTTCGCTTGATTCATTGTCTGCTCATGTTCCGGAGGCGGGGCAGGGCGCCGGTACGCTGTTTCTGGTGCCCGGCGTCGGCGAAACGCTGCGTGTGAACGGGCGCATCCGCGCGATAAAGGACGGCAGGATCGAACTCACCGTCGAAGAATGTTTCGTGCATTGCGCGAAGGCGTTGATTCGTTCCGATTTCTGGAGCGCGCCGGTGACGGATGCGTCTTCGGACGACGGACAACTCCTCCAAGCCACGCGGTTCATCGCGCTGGCGACAATGGATGGGGACGGCCGCGTGGATGTCAGCCCCAAGGGCGACAAGGCGGGACTTCTTCTGCGCGCGCAGGACAATGGCGTAACGCTCGCGGAGCGGCCGGGCAATCGCCTGGCGTTCGGTTATCGCAACATCATCGAGCGGCCCGGCGTAACGGCGCTCGCCGTGGTGCCGGGTGCAACCAGCGTGCTGACTCTTCGCGGCGAAGCCCGCTTGTCCAGCGACGAGAGCCTTCGCAGCACCTTCATCGTTGACGGCAAGATGCCGGTTCTCGCCACGGTGATCGGAAACCTCTCTCTTGCGATGGATAAGAGCGCCGCGCTGCATCGGGCTTCGTTGTGGAATGCGCCGCCGCGCAATCCGGACATCGATCCGGCCGCGACGCTCGTCGCCCATGTCAAGTTGAACAAGGCGCGCGGCGCGCAGGCGACAATGCTGCGCATGGCTGTCAACCGCGGCGTCGTCGCCAAGGGGCTGGAGAGCAATTACAAGACCGATCTCTACTAGGTTGGATCTCGACGACGCGGCGGGATGCGAACGAACTTACGATGAGATCGGATGCGCGGCCGGTAATGTCAGTGCTGCCGTCAGTCCGCCGAGGTTCGATGGGGCGAGCGTGAGTGAGCCGCCATAAAGTTCCGCGAGTTCGCGGGTTATCGGAAGCCCGAAGCCATAGCCGGGTGCGCTCTCGTCCAGTCTTCTTCCCGGGCGAAGCACATCGAGAGCGGCGTCGTCAGCCAGCCCTGCGCCGTCATCTTCAATCCGCAAGAGGATTTTGTCGCCCTCGCCCTGCGCGGAAATTCGCACATGGGATTTCGCCCATTTGAAAGCGTTGTCGATGAGGTTTCCCAGCATCTCGTCAAAATCCTGGTGCTCGCAGCCGACCGCGGTATCGGGCGGCATCTCAATCTGCACGGTTATGCGCCGGTCGGCGTAGATTTTGGACATCGCGGACACGATGTCGCTTACGCGCGGCGCGATGTGCGTTGTCGCGCGCGCCGGGCCGCCAAGTGCCGCCACCCGGGCACGGGACAGGTGATGCCGTATCCGCCTGTCCATGAGGGTGACCAGCGCAAGCAGTTCTCCCGTTGGATCGCGGTCGCTTGCCTGCAAGGCGAGCCCGAGATTGGCGAGCGGCGTTTTAAGGCCGTGTGCAAGGTTTGCGACGTTGCGGCGGGCCCGCACCAGGCCTTCGGCATTTTCGCCGACGAGCTTGTTGATTTCCTTCACGACCGGAGCGATTTCGCTTGGCTGATTGTCCGGCAATCGCTCCGCCCGTCCGGCGCGGATATCGGCGATGGAGGCTTTCAACTTTTCCAAAGGCCGAAGGCCGAGCCGGACCTGAAAATACATCGCGGCGATAAGCGCGACAGCCGCCAGCCCCAGCGCCAGCAGCACGGCCGTCATGGCGTTCTGAAGGGGATCGGCGAAAGCATTATCCGGCGCGGTCGCCGCGATCGTCACGACCTGACCTCCGATGGAAAGTGTTTTCACCCGATAGTGCAGAGACTCGTTCTGCGGCCCCGGTCCGTCAGCGGGGAATGGCGGACTGCCACCAGCAAAGTGGATCGGCGCGGGCAGTGGTGGCGGCGGTCCCAATGGCCCCGCAGGAATCTGCAAATCATTTTCGCGAAGAGACAGAGAACGCAATGCATTCTTTGCGCCGGCTACTTCCCAATACCAGCCCGACAATGGTTGATCGAAAGGCGGTCCGTTCGCGTCATGCGTGAGTGAAATATGCCCGTCTGGATTGGTTTTGAGCGCGGTTGCCAGCGCGAGCACCTGCGCATCGAGCTGCTGATCGATCTGGCGATGAACGAACCGGTCCAGAATCACATCCGTAAGCGCCGCGACGCCCACAAGCGTAAGAGCGATGAATATGGTGGCGGCCAAGAGAAGCCGCCCGCTCAGGGAAGACGGGAAGCGGATCATGCCGTGTTCGCGGTCAACCGATACCCGCGCCCCCGGACCGTTTCGATGCGCAGGGGTTCGATCTTGCGGCGCAATCGGGTGATGATCACTTCGATGGAATTGGAATCGACCTCCGCATCTCCTTCGTAAACCCTTTCGATCAGATCGGATCGCGCGACGACGATTTCCTTGCGCAGCGCCAGATAGGAAAGGACGCGCCACTCAAGGCCGGTGAGCCGGAGCGGCAGGCCATCCAGTTCGAAAACGCCGAGCTGCACGTCATAGGTCAGCGCGCCGCATTCGATGCGCGCGTCCGCGTGCCCCGCGGCGCGGCGAACGAGGGCGCGCAGCCGCATCAGGATTTCCTCGATGCGAAAGGGCTTGGTCAGATAGTCGTCCGCGCCGGCCTTGAAGCCTTCCACCTTGTCCGGCCAGCCGTCGCGCGCCGTCAGGATCAGAACCGGAAGCGTTCGTCCCGCCGCGCGCCATGCCCGCAGCACAGCCGCGCCTTCGATTTTCGGAAGGCCGAGATCGAGGATGGCGGCATCGTAGGCTTCCGTTTCGCCCAGATGCTGGCCGTCCTCGCCATTGCCCGCAACATCCACCGCGAAATGCTCGGCTCTCAGAAAATCCGCGATGCGCAGAGCAAGTTCGCGATCATCTTCGACGACAAGCACACGCATCAAAAATCCGATCAAACGACAGGACGGGACCTACGCATGCCAGCTTAACCGAAGCTGAACGACGCGATTAAGGCCCGATTTCAGGCCGATATCTACAAACGCCTTCATCGCGCCAGCTTCCCGACGGCGCTTTTGAATTGAACAGGAGATTGCCATGAAATTTGCTCTTATCGCCGCCGCTGCCGGAATCCTCGCGGTTGCGGGAACCAGCGCGGCGCTTGCGCAACCCGTTCCGCCGCCGCCAGGCCTGAACGCCCCCGGCGCCGGTCCCGCGCCGGACGCGCCGCCCCCGCCACCGCCGCCCGGTGGTCCCGGCGCACCCGGACCGCGCGGCGACCAACCCATGCCGCCTCCTCCGCCGCCGCCTTCACCCGCCGCACATTTTCGCATCGAGCGCGGCGCGGACGTCGTCGATGTGAAATGCGAAGACGGACAGCCGGCAAGGGCCTGCGCTGAAATGGTTCGGCAGTTCGTGGATCGGATGCCCGCCGACACGAGACGCTGAGCTTTGCGCGAAGCTTTCGGGGAGGCAGCATGCCGCTCGTGAGGCTTCGCGCAATTCCTCGTCAATCCTCACAGCGAGATTGACGGCATGATTTCAAGGACGGAACCCAAGTGCGTTTTCGACTTATGAGGCGACGACGCGCACCGGAATCGATTTGGCGGCGGGGGTGCCGCTGATCTTGTCATGATAGTCGAGCGGCAGGAGCGGATTGAGTTCGGGGTAATATCCGGCAACCGCTCCGCGCGGCATGGGATAATCCAGCACCGTCAGGCCATCGACGCGGCGGTTGATGCCATCGCTGCTGATCGTTTCCAGGGCGATGCGGCAGCCTTTTTCCAGCCCTCTTGCGATCCGGTCGTCGCTGTTCATGAACAGAACCATGCGGTCGTTGTAAACGCCGCGATACCGGTCGTTGTAGCTGTAGATCGTCGTGTTGAACTGATCGTGCGAACGGACCGTCGCCAACCGCAACATCGCGGGATCGGAAACGTGATCGTTGGCTTCCAATCCCGGCAAGAGAAGGAAATTCGCCTTGCCGTTGGGCGTCGGCCAGACAAGGCGGCGCGGCGGCACGTCGAGATGAAGTCCTTTCGGATTTTTGATCCGCTCCGAGAAGTCCTTGTAGATCTCGGGATAGACGTCCGCGATCTTGTCGCGAATGACCATGTAATCGTCGATAAAGCCGGCCCACGCAACCTTGCTGTGGGGAAGCGCGGCCATCGCCATGCGGCAGACGATTTCGACCTCGGGAAGAAGATCGGGGCTGGACGGTGCCAGCACGCCGCGCGATGCGGTGACATTGGACATCGAATCTTCGATCGTCACGAATTGCTCGCCGGCGCGCGTCCGGATGATCTCGGATCGCGAGATCACCGGCAGAATGAGCGCGTCGCGGCCGTGAACCAGATGCCCCCGGTTCAATTTGGTGGCGATGCCGACCGTCAAGGCGAGTTTGCGCATGGCCGCGTAGGACCGCTCGGTATCTGGAACGGCGCGGACGAAATTTCCGCCCAGTCCGATGAAAACCTTGGCGGTGCCGTTCAGCATCGCTTCCACGGATTCGACGGTGTGATGGCCGAATTCGCGGGGCGGCTCGAAGCCGAACACGCTGCGGACACGATCCAGATAAGCTTGCGACGGCTTTTCATCGACACCGACCGTCCGGTCTCCCTGAACGTTGGAGTGCCCGCGAATGGGCGATATGCCCGCGCCGGGTTTGCCGAAATTGCCCTTGAGCAGAAGCAGATTCACCACCTGCTGTATCAGGCGCGAACCCTGCTGGTGCTGCGTCAGGCCCATGCCGTAGCAGATCATCGTTGCGTTGGAGCGGATATAGATCTCCGCGCAGCGGCGGATCTGCGCCTCGCTCACACCGGACATCCTGACGATATCGGGCCATGCCTGCGCCAGCGCATCCTCGCGAACGGCCTCCAGCCCCGCAGTATGTTCGCGGATGAAGGCGTGGTCGATGATCTGTTCGCCTTGCGCCTCGCGCTCGAAGATCACCTTCATCATGCCTTTGAGCAAGGCCAGATCGCCGCCGATGCCGATATGCACGAACTCGCTGGCGATCGGCGTCGATCCGAACGTCGCCATCTGCACCACATCCTGCGGTTCGGTGAAGCGGATCAGCGCCCGCTCCGGCATGGGATTGACGGCGACGATCGGCACGCCGCGGCGGCGCGCTTCGACCAGATTGGTCATCATGCGCGGAGAATTGGTGCCCGTGTTCTGCCCGATCACGAAAATGGCTTCGGCGTGATCGAAGTCTTCCATGATCACGGTGCCTTTGCCGACACCGATCGCCGGCGGCAGGCCGCGGCTGGTGGGCTCGTGACACATGTTCGAGCAATCGGGGAAATTGTTGGTGCCGAACTCCCGCACGAAAATGGAATAGAGAAACGCCGCTTCGTTGGGCGTGCGGCCGGAGGTGTAAAATTCCGCCTGATGCGGATTCTCCAGCGCGCGCAGATGGCGGCCGATCAAGGCAAAGGCATCGTCCCAGCTACAGGGAACGTAATGGTCCGAGACGGCATCGTAACGCATCGGCTCCGTCAACCGGCCTTGCATTTCGAGCCAGTGATCGGATTGCTCCATCAGCGCGGATACGGTGTGTTCGGCGAAGAATTCCCGGGTCACGCGGAACTTGGTTGCTTCAAACGCCAGCGCCTTGGCGCCGTTCTCGCAGAATTCCAGCGTCTTTTTGCATTCCGGATCGGGGAAGGCGCAGCTCGGGCATTTGAAACCGCCCGGCTGGTTCATCGACAGCAGCGCGCGCGAGCCCTTGGTGACGACGCTCTGTTCGAGCAGGATTTTCGCCGTGGCGGCCGCGGCGCCCCAACCGCCGGCGGGATGATCGTACGTCTTAAATCGGGGCTTGTCGTCTGCCATATCCAAGCCTTTCTCAGGCGTGTAGCAAAAGCTTATCGCATTGATGCAACGATACCTATGGCCAATTTATTCGCAGGTCTGTCACGGCGGCCGTCTCATGCGATGTTTCCCATGCTGTCGGTAATCAGAAGCGCTGAGTCCGCGCGGGCGAGAGAGACCAGCGTGAGCCGGGCGCTGACCGCGCGCTCGACTGCCAGACTGGTCGGCGCCGAGATCGTCACCAGCATTGGGCAACCGGCTCTCACCGTTTTCTCGACAAGTTCGTAACTGCAACGCGCCGAAAGCAGGATAAATCCCGAAGCCGGTTCGATCCCGCCACTGGCCAGAGCGCCGATCAACTTGTCGAGCGCATTGTGGCGGCCGACATCTTCGCGGACACAGACGATATCGCCGCCGGGCGTGCAGAACGCCGCCGCATGCACGGCGCCCGTCGCCTGACCCAGAGGCTGATGATCCTTGAGTATCGACAAAGCCTTGATGATGGCGGCGCGGCTGCTCGCGATCCGGGCGGTGACGGGCGGCAAAGGGCGAAGCACCTGTTCCACATTCTCGACGCCGCACAGGCCGCAACTGCTTTCCGACACTCTTTTGCGGATGCGCGCGAATACCCTATCGGCCCATTCCGGCTGCAGTGAGATGCGGACGATCCAGCCGCCCCGGACGCGCTCGTCGCCGGTCATCGCGTGAACCTCGACACTCTCGATCTGGTCGGCCCGGGTCACGAGGCCTTCGGAAAGGGAAAATCCGACAGCGTAGTCGTCCAGATGCGACGGCGTCGCCATCATCACGGCGTAACCGATGCCGCACACTTCTATTGCAACCGGTGCTTCGATCGGCACATGCCGAAGCATTTCGCGGTCGTCCGGGTGGGAAAATCGCAGCTCGCGGACAGCGAAATCGCGGGATTGTGAAACCGGCGATGTCATTGCAGGATCATCCGACTCCGATGGGAAAAAGCAATCGCGTTATCGGTGTACAGCGTCTCTGGCGGACCGATGGGCGCGCAGCTATTGTTACATGCAGGCGGATCATGAAAATGTCAGATAGCGCCGTGCGCATCGCGTTTGTCGAGACGAACTGCTCTCCGGCGATGACGCGCGCGGCCTTCACGTTCGAGAGCGGGCCATGAGAAATCCTTATGAGGTGCTCGGTGTTGCGCCGACGGCATCGGCCGCCGCGATTCAGTCCGCGTATCGCAAGCTCGCGAAGAAACTGCACCCGGATCTCAATCCCGGCGACAAATCGGCCGAGGAGAAGTTCAAGGAACTGTCCGGCGCCTATGATCTGCTCAGCGACGCGGAGAAGCGCAAGCGTTTCGACGCCGGCGAGATCGACGCGGCGGGCACGGAGCGGCCGCAGCAGCATTACTATCGGGACTATGCGTCGGCGAACCAGGACCATGCCTATGCGGATGCGTCCGGGTTCGCCGATTTCATGGACGGCGACGACGCGTTCGCGGAGCTTTTGCGGCGCAGCCAGGAAGCGCGCGCCAATCGTCCGGGGCGCGACCTGCATTATCGTCTGGCGATCGATTTCGCGGATTCGATAACCGGCGCGGACAAGCGCCTGACCTTGCCGGACGGCAGCACACTCGATGTGAAAATTCCGCCGGGGCTGTTGGACGGACAAGTGCTGCGGCTCAAGGGCAAGGGCGCTCCGGGTGCCGGCAAGGGCGCTCCGGGAGACGCGCTCATCGAGGTGGAAGTCCTTGCCGATCCCCGCTTCGCCCGCGATGGCGACGACATCTCTCTGGAGCAGCCGGTCTCGCTTTCCGAGGCGGTGTTGGGAGGACGTATCCGCGTTCCGACGCCGACCGGCGCGGTGACGATGACCGTGCCGAAGGGCTCGAACACCGGAACCACGCTCCGCCTGAAAGGAAAAGGCGCGCCACGCCGCGGCGGCGGTCATGGGGATCAATTCGTCAAGCTGAAGGTCGTCCTGCCCACGCCGCCCGATCCGGAGCTTGAGGCATTCGTTGCGAAGTGGAGCAAGGCCAAAGAGTCCGATCTGCGAAAGGATGAGGCGTCATGACGATGAGCAAACAAGAATTGCTGGTGCGTCTTGGCGTTCCCGCGCAGACGCTGGAGCTTTGGCTCGAACAACAATGGCTGATTCCGGCGCAAACAACGCTCGGACTGACGTTCTCCGACATCGACATCGCGCGCGCCCATTTCATTCGGGATTTGCAATCGGATTTTGGAGTCAACGACGAAGCCATGGACCTGGTTCTCCATCTGGTGGATCAGCTCAATGGTCTGCGTTATGCGCTCTCCGAATTGCGCAAAGATGTCCGATGACATGATATTGTTGGGCCAGAAGGATCGATCGGGAAAATGAGCGAGTTTGCGGCATACGATCTGTACATCAACGACAAAAAGCCCGCGATCGGGCTGTACGTCCGCAAGGGCGCCGGACTTCCCGATCTGGAAGACAAGGAGGACTGGGTCTTCGACGGGACGTGCGCGCAGGACTTGTTGCCATCAAGCGTGGTCGAAGCTGTAAAAGCAAACGGTCACGCTTTTCGAGATATGGATTGATGATCGGCATAACGCGCATTGCTTCGCTTGCGGGCGGCGATAGATTGATGTCTGAGCCCATGGCCAAAGTCCTGCGCATTCTGGCGCGCTCGGCGGCGGCTAAAGAGGCTGCAACGTTATGGCGATGGCGTTCCTATCTGCGAGGAATATTTTATGGTCGGTGGCGGCAACATAATGGGCTGGGTGCCAGCGGCGATAGGCTGACCTGACTCGGAACGCAGATATTGATATGGCAGGCGCTATGGGAAACTGTAGCAAGCCAGCCTATCGGCGAATTTTGGCTCCCGTTTTCAAAACGTATCCTGCGAAACAGCAACCCAATTAGGTGTCGCGTGCCATCCCCGGTTTCCCAGCCCGTCGTCGCCAAGCTCACCAAGGCGGCCATCTTCCTTGTCGTCACGATCCATCCCGGCGCGGAGAACGAGGCCGCGGTCAGGGCTTTGTGCGGCGATCTGGCCTCGCTTCTGCGGGCTGTAGGATTTCGCCATCCTGACGGGCAGCTTTCCTCCATCATGGCATTCGGCTCCAGGGCGTGGGATCGGCTTTTCGGCGCGCCCCGGCCCAAGGACCTGCATCCGTTCAAGGAAATCCGCGGCCAGCACCACGCGGTTTCGACGCCCGGCGATATCCTCTTTCATATCCGCGCCAAACACATGGACCTGTGCTTCGAGTTGGCGATGCTGATCATGTCGCGGCTCGACGGCGTGGTGACCACCGAGGACGAAGTCCACGGTTTCGCCTATTTCGACGCGCGCGACCTGCTTGGCTTTGTCGATGGCACGGAGAATCCGGTGGATCAGGCGGCGGTCGATTCCACCACCATCGGTGCGGAAGATGCCGCCTTCGCGGGCGGCAGCTATGTGATCGTGCAGAAATATCTTCACGATCTGAAACGCTGGAACGCCGTGCCCACCGAACAGCAGGAAAATATCATCGGCCGCTACAAGTTTTCCGATGTCGAGCAGGACGATTCGGTGAAGATGCCGTATGCGCACAACGTCCTGACGACGATTGTCGAAGACGGCGAGGAACTGGATATCGTGCGCGACAACATGCCGTTCGGCGAAGCGGGATCGGAGGAGCGCGGCACCTACTTCATCGGTTATTCCCGCGCGCCGCATCGCATCGAGCGGATGCTGGAGAACATGTTCGTTGGCAATCCGCCCGGCAATTACGACCGGCTGCTCGATTTCAGCCGCGCGGTGACGGGCTCTTTGTTTTTCGTCCCGACGGCGAGCTTTCTGGAAGATGTCGCGCCGGGGCTCACTCCTGCTGCGTCCGCGGCGTCCCCGCCATCCGGCGCGGGAAGCGCATCGCCGCGCGCCGAGGGCTCACTCGGCATCGGTTCTCTGAAAAGCGAGGCAGAACATGAATAATCTTCACCGCGAACTGGCCCCCATCTCCGAACTGGCCTGGGAGCAGATCGAGCAGGAAGCATCGCGCACCCTCAAGCGGCATCTGGCGGGGCGGCGGGTGGTGGATGGGGTCGGCCCGAAGGGCATCGATTTCTCGGCGGCCGGCACGGGCCATGTTCGCAAGATCCAGTCCCCCGGCGATGGCATTCAGGCCGTTCAACGGGAGGCCAAAGCGCTGGTCGAACTGCGGGTTCCGTTCGAGCTGACGCGGCAGGGGATCGACGATGTCGAGCGCGGCGCCACGGATTCGGATTGGACACTGGTCAAGGATGCCGCCCGCAAGATCGCTTTCGCCGAAGATCGCGCGGTGTTCGATGGGTATGGCGCGGCCGGGATTCAGGGCCTCCGCGCGGGCAGCAG
>JAFECN010000253.1 GCA_018242145.1 Pseudomonadota bacterium | reverse complement strand
TTTCCGACATTCGCCAGGAATTGATAGCCCACCTCCGCCAGGGTTGGTGGTCCGCGCAAGCTCACCTCGTCATGCTGGGCCGACAGAGCGCCAAGGAACGGGTTGCCGCGTTCCTCATTTCGCTCGCAAGCCATCGCGGCGTTGAACCGGGGCAGTCGCTGGAATTGCCGATGGGCCGCCAGGACATCGCGGACTATCTCGGCCTCACGATCGAAACCGTTTGCCGGACACTCACCGATTTCAAGACGACCCGGGCGATCTCCATACCCGATCGTCACCATGTGGTGATCCGCGATATGGAAACGCTGGAAGCGCTTGCCGAAGGCGAAGACGAAGAAAGCTGACGGAATGTCTCTGGGGAAAGTTCTCGTTCCGCTCGATGGATCGGACCAGGACTCGATCCTGCTGACAACAGCCATACGCGCCGCAAAGCCGTTCAATGCCCATGTCGCGGTGTTGTTCGCGCATGCCGATCCGGCGGAGGCTTTGCCGATCATCGGCGTTCCCTTGACGGCCGAAGCCATGGGCGCCGTGACCGACGGCAACAGACGGATATTTCGCGCCAAAGCCAAGCGCATCCACGACACGATCGCGCGCGCCTGCGCTGCGGACGGGGCCCGCCTGGTGGCTGCGCCGTGCCGGGACGAGACTGTCACACTCTCCTTTCGCGAAGCGGCCGGCTATCCACCAACGGTGATCGGCATGTCGGCCGCGTTGACCGACCTCGTTGTTTGCGGTCCCGCGGGCAGCGCGCCCGGAGCATTCGAGACGGCGATCGATATTGTCCTGCACGAGCGGCGGCCGATCCTTTTGGCGGCCGCTCCGCCGCCGGCTTTCCGGAAAGTGATGATCGGCTGGAACGATACCATTCCCGCAGCGCATGGGCTTTTGGCTGCGATGCCTTTTCTCGAAAAGGCAGAGATCATCGAACTGGTCTGCCTGGAACAGCCGAGCGCGCCGAATTTCGACACCGGGCATGTCTGCGCCTACTTCAAAGCACATGGCCTCGCCTTCTCCGAATTGCACCTTCGGATATTGGGGAGTGCACAGCACATGGCGTTGGCGAAATTCGCCCGCGACCATCGCGCGGATCTGCTGGTGATCGGCGGATTCAGCCACTCTCGCGTCCGTGAAACCCTGCTCGGCGGCGTCACCAGCGAAATCCTGCACGAACCGCCGCTGCCGGTGCTGCTCGCCCATTGAGAATATTGACGCGCATCAAGCCGGGATCGCGCCGGTTTCCTAAACTTCTCTTGTTTTGAAGGGGAAGCGACCCATGTCCATGGCAAAGATTCTCGTCCCGCTCACGGGCGCAAAAAAAGATTCGATCAGCCTCGATACCGCATTTTCTCTGGGCCAGCGGCTCGACGCATTCGTCGACGCAGTGTTCGTGCATCCCGATCCCAGGGACGCAATACCCATTTCCGACATGCCGATTTCGGCGGATATCATTCAGGAAATCGTCGATCTGGCGGAAGCGTCAAAGAAAGCCGCCGCGAAGGCAGCGCGGGAGAGCTTTTCGATGGCGGCCGCGCGCTGGGACGTGCGGATCGTTTCGGCCCCGGAAAGAAGCACCACCATCACCGCGACCTATCGCGAAAAGACGGGACATCTGAGGGAAATATTGCGGCAGGAAGCATGCCTGTCCGATCTTGTCGTTTTCCCGAACTTGGCCGGCACAGACCCGGACGATATCCGGCATGCCCTGACCGATGTGCTTGTGCGCTATAGCCGCCCGATTCTGCTCTGCGCAGAAAGGACGCCCAAAAGTGTCGGCCGCGCGGTGCTGGTCGGCTGGGACGGCGGCAGCGCTGCGGCGCAGGCGCTGATTGCCGCCACACCGATTCTGGAAAAAGCGGAAGCCGTGCAATTCGCCTGCGTGCGCCCGGAAGCGAGCGGGAAGCGGCCGCTGCGCGAAGCGAAAGAGTATTTATCCTTGCATGGCATCGACGCGTGCGAGACGGTGATTTCCGATCCGCGACAGGCTATCGCCGAAGAACTTCTCGATACGGCAGCCGCCAGCGGATACGATCTGCTCGTGTGCGGCGGTTACGGACACAGCCAGACCATGGAAACCATCTTCGGCGGCACGACAGACTATCTGATCACGCATGCGGATATTCCCGTCTTTCTGGCGCATTGAGGTTCCGCAACGACCGCAAAATTTTTGTATGCGCTTCCGTGTTGCGGCTTCGGCGATGCCAGCCGCCACCGTCTGGACGCATTTTTCTTTAGGAGCCGAACTGCAGGAGACGTTCCATCAGATTTTCGTTGTCCAGGCTTTCGCCGCTCAGGGCCATGGCCAGCAGCTCACCGCCCAGGACCGTCGGCGCGATGACAACGTCGGGGCGCACCCATTTTACGCGCGAAAGATTGCGCGCATCGTTGACGACGGCCACGGTCTTTGCGGCGCTTCCCATTTCCTTGACGGCCAGAACCACAAACGCATTCTCGGAATCGTCCTCGCTCAACGCCAATACGGCCTTGGCGGTGCCGGCATGCGCGCGGCGAAGCACATCGAGATCGCTTCCGTTGCCCACAATATAGTCGAAATTCTCGGCCTCATGTTCGGGAGCGTGGTCGAGTATGAACAGGACTTCCTGCCCGCGCGCTTTCAGTTCCTTGTAGCTGTTTCGGGCCAAAGCGCTTTGGCTGACGATGATATAATGGTCCGAATGTCCCATGAATTTCCCTCGCGATCTTAGCAGACCCTGGATGCGCCGGCCGACAAGCGGCAGCAGAAGCGTGCTCAACGACGTTGCAAATACGGTGATGCCCAAAATGATGATCGAAACGACAAAAAGGCGCGCATCGGGCGTTTTGGGCAGGATGTCCCCGTACCCGACCGTCGACATCGTCACCAGGGAGAAGTAGAGCGCGGTCCCGAAATCCTTTACCGGCGGGGAGAACTGCGCCCCCAGCACGAATGTGCCGACAATCGCATAAGCAAGCAGCGACAGAATGCTTGCCGTTGCGAAGAGCGAGGCGGTGGCGATGCTGCTGCGTTGAAAGTACCGCTGCGACACGATCAGGAAGAGCAGAACGATGGCGCTATAGGCCGTGAGAGCCATCGATTGATGGGTTTGGGCGAGCACCGACAGCACCACATCGATGCCGACGATCAGGACGATGACGATCCAGGCAAGCCGCGAGCGCAGGAGCAGCCCGACCGACATGATGACGAGAAACAACCCGACGATGACCTTTGGGACGCCGTGAACGACGTCGCCAAAGACCGTGTCCATCAACTGGAGAATATCCTGTACGTCGGCGCCGTTCCGCAGGAGCCCGCGCACCAGCGGTTCAAGTTCGAACACGCCAAGAGCGAACACCGCCAAGGAGAG
>JAFECN010000252.1 GCA_018242145.1 Pseudomonadota bacterium | reverse complement strand
TCCGGATCAGTCCCACCCCACGGATCAGGTACTGTTCCGAATGCTGCGGCAAAATGCCGCCCCCGGAGTTAGCGTTATTCGCGGCCAGCGCATGCTGCACCTCCTGCACCGTCACGCCGTAATAGCGCAGCCGGTAAGGATCCACCAGCACCTGATACTGCCGCACATAGCCGCCCGTTGAATTGATCTCGGCCACTCCAGGAATTGACCGCAGCAGCGGCCGCACCACCCAATCCTGCGTGATCCTCCGCTGCACCAACTCGTCCTTCGTCAACGCTCGTTCGCCGTCATTCGGATTCTCGAGCGTGTATTGGTAGACCTCCCCGAGTGCGGACGATACCGGCCCGAGCGTCGGCGTGATGCCCTCTGGCAACCGTTCGCGCGCTTCAATCAGCCGCTCCGTCACAAGCTGGCGCGCAAAGTAGACGTTGGTTTCGTCCGTGAATACCAGCGTGATCAATGAGAGCGCCGGCTTGTTTAAGGAGCGCATTTCCGTGAGGCCCGGCAAGCCCGTCATCGCGATTTCCACGGGCACCGTGACAAAGCGCTCTACCTCTTCCGGTGACCGGCCGGGCGCTTCCGTCGCAATCTGCACTTGAACGTTCGTCACGTCCGGAAACGCATCCACTGAGAGCCGGTTGAGCGCATTCACGCCAAACGCAAACAGGATGAGCGCGATCACGACTACAATCAGCCGCTGCCGTAAGATCGCTTGGAGCAGAGATTCCATATCGGTTTACTCCCCCGTTTGAAGCGCCTGGCGCTTGCGCTCATTATTCAGATGAAATGCGCCGTCAAGCGCGATCCTCTGTCCGGGTTCCAACCCGTTAATCAACACGCGATTGTCCCCGGCCTCCGCGCCCAGGTTCACCGGCGTCAACCGGAACTTGCCTTCACTTGCTTGCGCGAAGACGAACTCCTGGTTGTTCTCGCGCACCACCGCGCCCGCTGGCACCACGCGCTTGCGGCCCTCGCCTTCCTGGAGCAGCATTGTGGCGAGCATCGCGGGCTTGTATTTCCGGCGCGGATTCGCAAGATCCATGCGCGCGCGCACTGTGCCGGTTTCGCGGTTCACGGTCGCACTCACAAAGGTGAGCTTGCCGCGGATGGGCTGGTCGGGCAGCGCCGGAATCTCCGCTTCCACTGCCTTGCCTGCTTGTAGGTTGCCCGCCACCTGTTCCGGCACATCGGCCACCAGCCACACGCGCGACAGGTCCGCCAGGATGCACACCACCTCCGCCGCCTGTACCACTTGGCCTTCGGTGATCTTGCGTTCGAGCACCGTGCCGTCAATCGTCGCCAGCACCTCTGAAATCGAGTTCACCGCGCGGCTGGTTTCGAGCTTGTTCAGCGCCTGCTCGGGCATCCCGAGCACTCTGAGTTGATCGCGCAGCGCTGCCGCTTCCGCCGTTGCCTGCACCAGTTCCGCTTCCCGCCGCTGCAACTCCGCGGGCGCGATTACGTCGGCTTCGAGCAACCGCTTGGCGCGATCCACGGCCCGCTCGGCCACCTGGCGCTGCGAAACCGCTTTCACGAAATTCGATTGCGCGTCCGAGAGCCCGGTGCTGCGGATGACGGCGATCACATCACCCTTCTTCACCGCCTGCCCCTCCACGACTTCGAGTTGCACCACGCGGCCCGTAACCGGAGCGCTCACGCGCGCCATCCTGGTTTCATCCGCTTCCACCCGGCCTGACACTCGCAGCGTGCCCACCACGTTCGCCATGGCCGGTTCGCCGATCTTGATTTGCCGGGCAAGATCGTCCGTCACCTTCACGGCCAGCGGATCGCGTGCCGCGGCCTGTTCTGTTTTCACTTCCGCGCGGATGCTCTTGGCGCCGCCGCATCCGGCCAGCGCCGCGCCCGCACACGCTGTCAGCGCCAGCAGCGCTAGTCGATTCCGGTTTTGATCGGTCATGGTCTCCCTCCCGTTTCCGCTGCCCGCAGCTGTTCCACTTCAATGAGCGCGTCTTGCAGGTCGTACCGGGCGTTTAAGAAATCGAGTCTCACCGTGCGCAGCACGCGTTGCGCGTCGAGCACCTCCATAATTCCGCGCTCGCCGAATTTGAACGCCGCCTCCGCGCCTCGCAGTGCGGACTCGGCTTGCCGCATCACACCGCGTTCGAAGGAGTCCACCAGTTGCCGCGCCACCTCATACTGCCCGTAGGCCCGCTCCAACTCCGCCGTCAGTTCGATCCGCCGCAACTCCGCCGCGGCCCGAGCCTGCTTGAGCGCCGCGGCCGCTTCGCCAATCGGACCCTCGCGCCGGTTCCACAGCGGCGTCGGGATCGTGATGCCAAAGCGATAGAACCCGAGGTCGGGCTGGCGCTCGAAGTCCGCGTATAAAGAAGGTTGGGGCTTGCGCGCCGCCACTTCCATATCGAGCCGGGCCTGCGCGCGCTCGATCTCAAACTTGGCCGCCTGCAGCGCCGGATGCCGCGTCAAGACCTCTTCCCGCAGTTCTTCGAGCGGTGGCAACGCCCCATCCACCGTGAGCGCGCCCACCGGGTGAATCTGCGGGGGCAGCGGCGCGCTCACCGCCGTGCGCAGCCACGCCACCGCATTCACATACCGCAATTGCGCGCTGCGCGAAAAAGATTGCGCGGTCGCTACTTCCGCGTCCGCGCGCGTCAATTCCAGTCGCGCCGCTTCGCCCACCTCCACCTGTACGCCGATCCGCCGCCGCAAATCTTGCACCAGCCGCAGATTTTCCGCCGCCAGATCAATCTCCGCCTCGCGCCGCAAGACCTGGAAAAACGCCTGCTTCACGCCGGCCCGTAGCAGCAGCCGCGCTTCGGCGAGCGCGAACCGCGAACCTTGGTGCCCCAGCCGCGCCGCGCGAATCCGGGCCTCGCGCAAAGATCGCAGTTCCAACTGCTGCGACACGCTAAAGTGCTGCAACAATCCCGGCTCGGCGCTGCTCAAGCGGCGAAACTGGTTGCCCGTGATCACGTGCAACTCGGGGTTCGGATACGCGCGCGCGGTGGTGATCGCCGCCTGCGCTCCTTCCCGCTGCGCCGCCGCTACCTGCAAGCGCGGGCTGAACTCTTCGGCCAGCCGCAGCGCTTCTTCCATCGTCAATCTTTCGCCGCGAAATACCGCGGCCGTCGATGCCCCCGCTGCCTTCACCGGCGCTCCGTCCTGCCCGAACGCCCCGGTGGCGCTCAAGCAGGCACACGCTGCCCAGTGGAGCGCACGGGTTGGGAAAACCATGCTCATTCTGCCTCCACTCACTGGAGCCGGCGGTCACCTGTGCGATGTCCGCTGGCCATATATGGCTGCTCCTCCGCGCACGGCTTCCCCCTGCGCGGGGATCTTCAGTTGTGATTGGGAGTGAACTTAGGCGAGTGGAGGGCCGCGCCGGCTTTCGGCGTCGAGAACAAGCGAGCGGGTGTGCCGAACGGTGACGCCCGGCGGTAACGCGCCATGGCTTGGCCGCGATGTGCCGCCCAACGCGGGCGTCCCCAGGAATCCGAAAGTGCGGGCGCCCCCGGGGCGAACCGCCACGGGATACGGATCATCGCCGGGATAAGAGTCCGCGCCTTCATGACCCCATGCCGGATCCTCATCGGGATCGTCGTCGGCGTCCTCGATCCGCACATGCATCGCGCCGAGCGCCGCCGCCTGGCGGCAGTTCTCGCGAAGCATCAGCGCTAGAATCGTATCGGAACGCTTGACGGCCTGCTGTGCCCGGGGCCGTAGGGCGCACGCTCGGGGAGCGAATGCCACCTCCGCCGCGGACGCAGCGCTCCAGCCGGCGGCGCAGAGAGCCGCGCAGAGGAGCCACCGCCCAATGGAGTGCATGGTAAAGATTACCTTATTTTAACCTGAATCGGCCCGTGCCCGCCAGAGTTCTCCGCTTTTCTCCCCACGCCCTTGCATTTTCCTCACCACCTGCTATAGTAGAAACTTCGTCCCTACGGATTTCACTCCTCCGTAGGAATGAATCACACTTGGGAGGCGCTAGCCAGCGTAAGCTGCGTGGAGCGCCGTTTGGACCAGTCACAACATGGCACGTAAATCCGGCAAAAAGTATGAAGCTGCCGCGCGTCAAGTCGAAGCGCGGCCCTACCAGATCGACGAAGCTGTACCGCTCGTTCAAAAGATCAAATTCGCCAAATTCGACGAAACCGTAGAAGTGCACATGCGCCTCGGGGTAGACCCCAAGCATGCGGACCAGATGGTTCGCGGCACCGTTGTACTCCCCAATGGCCTCGGCAAAGCCACCCGTGTTCTCGTAATCGCCGGCCCCGACAAACATAACGACGCTCGTGAAGCGGGCGCCGATTTCGTCGGCGGTGAAGATATGGTCCAGAAGATCCAGTCGGAAAACTGGCTCGACTTCGACGCCGTTATCGCCACCCCCGATATGATGCGTTCGCTCGCCCGCCTTGGTAAG
>JAFECN010000251.1 GCA_018242145.1 Pseudomonadota bacterium | reverse complement strand
CGGCTCTCGGCGATGGCGACACAAGGCTCGCATACGCCGCAGGGATGGATGGTCGGCTCGGTGCGCTTGCCGTCCGGGCCCACGCAGTTCAGCGCGCGGGCGATGATGCGCGCCGTGGTGGTTTTGCCCACGCCGCGCACGCCGGTCAGCATGAAGGCATGGGCGATGCGCCCCGTGGCAAAGGCGTTGGAGAGGGTGCGCACCAGTGCCTCCTGCCCGATCAGCCCGGTGAAATCCTGCGGCCGGTATTTGCGCGCCAGAACGCGGTACGCCTCGCCTTTTTGGGGCGTGTCGATCGCAAATCCGAGGTTTTCGTCATCAGCCATGGGGCGACTATAGCAAGGCGCGGAGCCCGCGATACGAAATGTATTGTGGAGAAGGTGGAAGCCGGCGACCCGTGTCGGATTCGGTATGGCTGCTCCGTTCCCGGCCTGACCAGGTTAGCGAGCGACGCGCCCGCCGACTTCCGCGTGGGGATATAGGGGGTCGGACCCCAAAATGCGAGTCGGGAAATTCCACCTTACCCTTGAGGATTTGTTCCACGCTTCCTGTGCTTGCCCTCGGCCAGCGCCACGATGATTCCGCGCAAGGTTCGCACCTCCTGATCGGTGAACTCCGCGCGGGAGAGCATGGCGCGGATGTTGCGGATCATCGTGTCCGCCTTGTCCGGCGGATAGAGAAATCCGTTGGCGAGCAATTCCCGCTCCAGATGCGTGAAGAGATGGATCATCTCTTCGCGCGTCGCCTTCCTGGCGATGGGGCCGTGCTCCAGCCTGTAACCGGGCGTGGCATCGCCGGACTTGAACCACTCATAGGCGATCAGCAGAACCGCCTGCCCCAGATTGATGGAGGAAAATTCCTCCGACGTGGGCACCGTGATCACGGCGCTGGACAGCGACACCTCGTCGTTCTCCAGTCCCGTGCGCTCGTTGCCGAAGAGGATGCCGCATGTTTCGCCGCGCGCGATGGCTTCGCGCAGAAGCTTCACACCGGCTTCGGGCGTGTAGATCTGCTTGGCGAAGCCGCGATTGCGCGCCGTGGTGGCGAGCACGAATTGCAGATCGCCGATGGCCTCGGGCAGTGTGGGAAACACGCGCGCATCGTCCAGCACATAGGAGGCGCCGACCGCCATCACATTCGCCCGTTCGTTCGGCCAGCCGTCGCGCGGTTTCACGAGGCGCAGATCGGAGAGCGCGAAATTCGCCATCGCCCGCGCCGCCGCGCCGATATTCTCGCCAAGCTGCGGATGGGACAGGATAATGGCGGGTGCCGTCATGGAGGCGTGCATTGCCACGAAGCCGGGGGCATGGCAATCATCGGGCATGGGCGGCGGCGTTATATCCCGACACAAACCTATCGGCGCCACGATCGGGCTTTTCTTCGGCGGGCTCTGGTGTTTCCTCGGTGCGCAAGCCATCCCGCAAAGCGGGCGTATGGCGGTTGCGGCGGCGGGCTTTGCGATCACCGCACTTCTGATCTTGACCGTGTGGCGCAAGCCCCTGTCGGCGAATACCGGCGCCATCATGTTCGGGCGCCGCGCCTATTTCGTAGCGGTGGGGTTGGAAGTGCTCGCCATCGTTGCGGCGGCCAATCTGCTGCCGCGTTACGGCCTTGATGCCTATTTCATCCCGGTGCTCGGCATCGTGGTGGGGCTTCATTTCATCGGACTGTGGGTGGCCGCGGGAAAGGGTCGCGCGGCCCGGTCGCTGCTGTGGATCGCGGGCGCGATGTGCATCGTCTCGGCGTTGTCGGCGTTGCTGCCCGCCGCTTACGGCGGCTTCAATCCGCGCGATGCGGCCTGCTGTTTCGCCAACGCGCTGGTGCTCTGGATCGGCGCAAGCCGGCGCATCTGACGCGGCTTTGACGGGCGAAACACCGCCCGCTATACCGCGCCCCGGCAAACTTTCCGAGGCACTCCATGAACAAGATCAAGGTCACGGGCACGGTCGTCGAACTCGATGGCGACGAGATGACCCGCATCATCTGGGATCTCATCAAGAAGAAGCTGATCCTGCCCTATCTCGATGTGAACCTCGAATATTACGACCTCGGCATGGAGCATCGCGACAAGACCGACGATCAGGTCACGGTCGATGCCGCGCACGCGATCCAGAAGCACGGCGTGGGCGTGAAATGCGCCACCATCACGCCGGACGAAGCGCGCGTGAAGGAATTCGGCCTCAAGAAGATGTGGAAGTCGCCCAACGGCACCATCCGCAACATCCTGGGCGGGGTGATCTTCCGCGAGCCGATCATCTGCAAGAACGTGCCGCGCCTCGTCCCCGGCTGGACCAAGCCGATCGTCATCGGCCGCCATGCCTTCGGCGACCAGTATAAAGCGACGGATTTCGTCTATCCCGGCAAGGGCACGCTCTCGATCAAGTTCGTCGGCGACGACGGCAAGGTCATCGAGCATGAAGTGTTCAAGGCGCCGGGCGGCGGCGTCGCCATGGCGATGTACAACCTCGACGATTCCATCCGCGATTTCGCGCGCGCCTCGATGAATTACGGCCTGGCGCGCAAATATCCGGTCTATCTCTCCACCAAGAACACGATCCTCAAAGCCTATGACGGCCGCTTCAAGGATCTGTTCCAGGAAGTCTTCGACAAGGAATTCGCCGACAAGTTCAAAGCCGCCGGCATCACCTATGAACACCGCCTGATCGACGACATGGTCGCTTCCGCGCTGAAGTGGGAAGGCGGCTATGTGTGGGCGTGCAAGAACTATGACGGCGACGTGCAGTCCGACACCGTGGCGCAGGGCTTCGGCTCGCTCGGCCTGATGACCAGCGTGCTGCTGTCACCGGACGGCAAGACGGTGGAAGCCGAAGCCGCGCATGGCACCGTCACGCGCCACTATCGCGAGCATCAGAAGGGCAAGCCGACCTCGACCAACTCCATCGCCTCCATCTTCGCGTGGACGCGCGGCCTCGCGCATCGCGCCAAGCTCGACAACAATGCGCAGCTCGACAAGTTCGCGCACACGCTGGAGAAGGTGTGCATCGACACCGTGGAAAGCGGCTACATGACGAAAGACCTCGCGCTCCTCGTCGGCCCCGATCAGAAATGGCTGACGACCGAAGGCTTCCTCGACAAGGTCGATGAGAACCTGAAAAAGGCGATGGCGGCGTAACGCCAACAAACACAGGTTGTGGGCGGCGCGGATCACCTCCCGCGCCGTTTGCATTTGTGCAATGCGCCCAACGCCTTTCAAGCCCGCGCCGGACACGGCACAATCGGCCCATGAGAGACGTTCAGACCGTCAGCGCGCGCGTCTATCTCGCGCCCGCCGAATATGTGGACAGCGATCACCCGGCGATCCGCGCAAAGTCGCAAGAGCTTTGCGCCGCCGCTGCCGACGATGCGGCCAGAGCCCGCGCCATCTTCTATTTCGTCCGCGAGATTCTCTATCACGCCGCCGATTTCGCGGACCTGAACTCCTATCGCGCCAGCCATGTGCTGAAAGCCGGTTACGGCTATTGCGGCGCGAAGGCGTCGCTGTTCGCGGCGCTCTGCCGCGCGGCGGGATTGCCCGCGCGCATCCTGTTCGCCGACGTCACCAATCACATATCGACGCCGGACAAGCAGAAAAAGTTCGGCACCAATCTCTACGCCTGGCACGGCTATAACGAAGTGCGCATCGGCGGGGCCTGGCTGAAGGTCAGTCCGACCTTCAATTCCTCTTTGTGCGAGAAGATCGGCGTTGCGCCGCTGGAATTCGACGGCAACTCCGACGCCATTTTGCAGGCCTTCGATCGAGCGGGCCATCGCCTCATGAGCTACGACAAACTGCACGGCACCTTCCACGACGTGCCCGCCAAATTCCTTGCCGCCGAAATGCAGCGGCTTTATCCCGATGTTTGCGCGGCGATCCGCGCGGGCGAATATCCGCTGCCAAAATAGAAGCAGCCTCTTGCCATCCGGCTAGCGCGCCCCGACATCAGAGGCTGCACGGGAGGGTTCACATGAAATTCCAAAAAACCGCCGCCGCCTATGCGGCGGGCGTCGCCACCACCTTCATCGCCATCGCCGCGGGGCAGGCCATCGGCGCCGCGCACAACACCGATTTCGACACCATCACCGTCCACCGCATCAATGTGGTCGAACCGGATGGCACCTTGCGCATGACGATCTCCAACCGCGCCCAATTTCCCGGCCTCATCGTGAAGGGCAAGCAGATGCCGCACAGCGATCGCAATTACGCCGCGGGCATGCTGTTCTTCAACGACGAAGGCACGGAGAATGGCGGCCTGATCTTCGGCGGCAAGAGCAAGGACGGCCATGTCGAAAGCGG
>JAFECN010000250.1 GCA_018242145.1 Pseudomonadota bacterium | reverse complement strand
CCGGCATCGGGGGTGGCGTCGTCCGTCTTCAGGCCCACGAAATGCGCCGGGGCGGCCTTGCCACGCAACAGCCGCGTGCGGGCGAGATGCTCGTTGCTGCCGTCCCGGTCCGGCGCGATCCAGCGCTCGTCGGACAGGGTGATCCACGTCTTCTCCCAGGGCGCATCGCGTTGGCAGAGCGCGTCGAACACCGCGCCCGGCGTCGTGCCGCCGGACACCGCCATGCTCGCATGGCCGCGTTCGGCTGCACCGGCTTTCAGCCGCGCGACGATCTCATCCGCGAGGGATGACACCATCGCTGCCGCATCCGGGAATTCGCGAAGCCGGTCGTGCATGGCAGGTCCTTCGGTTCGGAACACGCCTTCCAACGGATCGGAAGACGAAAAGCTCCGTCACCAGATATGCACGCGATTTTCCGGCGCGATGTAAAGCTTGTCGGTCTTGCCCACATCGAACGCGTCATACCAGGCGTCGATATTGCGCACCGGGCCGTTGACGCGGAACTGGCGCGGACTGTGGGGATCGCTGACGACCTGCTTCTTCACGAAGTCGTCCGTGACCTTGCCGCACCACGCCTGCGCCCAGCCGAGAAACACGCGCTGGTCTCCGGTGAAGCCATCGATCTTCTTGGCGCGGCGGCCTTTGAGCGAGGCATGATAGGCATCGAGCGCGAGCGTCAGCCCGCCGAGGTCGGCGATGTTTTCGCCCATCGTCAGGTCGCCGTTCACATGCACGCCGGGCAACGGCTCGAACGCGGAATATTGCGCGCCGAGGCGCTTCGCGCGCGCCTCGAATTTCGCCGCATCGTCTTTCGTCCACCAGTCGCGCAGCTTGCCGTCGGCGTCGATCTTGCGGCCCTGATCGTCGAAGCCATGCGTCAGCTCGTGACCGATGACGCCGCCGACGGCGCCATAGTTGATCGCGGCATCGGCATTCGGATCGAAGATCGGTGCTTGAAGTATGCCCGCCGGAAACACGATATCGCGCAGGCTGCCGTTATAGGCGTCGTTGGTTTGCGGCGTCATCAGCCAGTCGCTGCGATCGACCGGGCCGTTGTAACGGCCAAGATAGAAGGCCCAGTCGAATGCCCCGGCGCGGCGCACATTGCCGACGAGGTCGTCGTCGAGAACGGTAAGGCCCGCATAATCGCGCGGATGATCGGGATAGCCCACCTTGATCGTGTAGGTGTCGAGCTTCTTGATCGCTTCCGCCTTGGTGGCGGGGCTCATCCAGTCGAGGTTTTGCAACCGCACGCGATAGGCATCGAGCAGATTGTGCACCAGCGCCTCGATCTTCGCCTTGGCTTCCGGCGGAAACCATTTGGCGGTGTAAAGCTGGCCGACGCCGAAGCCCATCGTGCCGAAGCTGCCGAAGCGCGCGCCGACGCCGAAATCGTCGCCGCTCACCGCCGTGATGGCGCGCTTCCAGCGCACGCGCTGCTGCACCTGGCCGGACAACGTCTTGTCGTGCATCTCGAACCATGCCGTCGTGAAAGCCTTCGACAGGTAGGGCGCGGCGTTGTCCGCGATGTGAAACGCCTCCCAGGCCTTGATGGTCTCCAGCGGCGTGGTGCCGTAGATGGCCGCGAGCTTCGGGAAGGCCGTCTTCTCGACGACAATCACGCGCTTGATCTTGGAAAGACCGGCTTCCTTGAGGAACGCATCCCAGTTGAATCCCGGCGCAAAGGTGTGGAGGTCGGCGGTGTTGACGGGATTGTAGATCGCGTCGAGATCGCGCTCCTGCACTTTTGTCCAGCTTGCATTGGCGATCTTCGTCTCGAATGCCACAACCTCTTTTGCGCGCTGACCGGCATTCTTCCAGCCGATCAGGTGCAGAAGCTGCGCCACATAGGCCTGATATCTGGCCTTTGCCGGCGCGAAATTCTTTTCGATGTAATAGTCGCGGTCCGGCAGGCCCAGCCCGCCTTGCGACAGATAGATCGCGTAGTGATTGGGGTCCTTGAGATCCAGGTCGATGCCGAAATCGTAGAGCGTCGGCTCGAAATCGGAATTGTTGCGGCCTTGAAGTTGGGCCAGCGCCTCGCGGCTCTTGGCGCGGCGCACGGCGTCCAGTTCCGGCTGGATCGGTTTGGCGCCGAGTTGCTCGACGCGCGCTTCGTCCATGAAGGATTTGTAGAAAGCGCCCGCCTTGCCTTCCAGATCCATCGGCTGGTGCGGCGCTTTCGCGGCCGCGGCTTCCAGAATGTCGTGAAGGCGCCCTTCGGTCCGGTCCGACATCTCCAGGCGCAGCGTGACCGCGGATTTGTCGGCGGGGATGGCATGGCTGTCGAGCCACGCGCCATTCGCATACCGGAAGAAATCGTCGCCGGGCCGCGTGCTCGTGTCCATGCTCGCGGTGGCGAAACCCCATTTGCCGTAGATCGGCTTGTCGGCGGCCAGCGCGTTCGTGCCGGCGGCAATGAAGAGCATCGCGGCCAGCGCGCCGCGCGTTCCTATTCTGCCCATGATCGAATCCCCCGAATTGTCTTGCCCGGATGAAGCACTCAGTTCCTGTTGTAGTGATCGGCGACGATCTGCGCGATCGCGGCGGTGATTTTCTTCGCTGTCGGAATGTGGAGAAACTCGTTCGGCCCATGCGCGTTGGAGTGCGGGCCCAGAACGCCGGTGATGACGAATTGCGTCTTGGGAAATTTTTCGCCCAGCATGCCCATGAACGGAATGCTTCCGCCTTCGCCCATATAGGCCGCAGGCTTGCCGAATGCCGTCTGCGACGCCGTTTCGACCGATTTCTCCAGCCAGCCCGCGAGCTTGGGCGCTTCCCAGCCGGACTGGCCATGCTCGGCGTCGAATTCCACGTCCGCGCCATAGGGCGGATCGGATTCGAGCGTCTTCTTGATGAGATCGGTCGCCTTGTCGGCATCGGCCGTCGGCGGCAGGCGGAAGGACAGCTTGGTGGAGGAATAAGGCAAAAGAACATTGCCGCCATTCTCCGGCAACGGATAACCGTCAAGGGCGGTGATCGCCAGTTGCGGCCGCCAGGTGCGGTTCAGCACAAGCTCGGTCAGGTCTTCCGACATCGGGCGGGTTGCGCCCGCGAAGGGCAGCTTGTTGAACACTTCCTTGCCCAGAATCTTGGCGGCCTGTTTCGCCTGTTCGATGCGCTGCGGCGGCACCTGCACATACAAGTCTTGCAGCTTGATCGTGCCGGTGGCTTCGTCCTCCACGCGCGACAGCAGATTGCGCGTGATGCGGAACGATGACGGCACGATGCCGGAGGCATCGCCGGAGTGAACGCCTTCGGTCAGCACGCGCACCTTCAGCACGCCCATGGCGATGCCGCGCAAGCTGGTGGTCAGCCAGAGTTGATCGTAATTGCCGCAACCGGAATCGAGGCAGACCACCAGCGACGGCTGGCCGAGCCGGTCGGACAGATGATCGATATAGTATGGAAGATCGTAGCTGCCGGATTCCTCGCACGCCTCGATCAACACCACGCAACGCGCGCGCGGAATGTTCTGATCGGCCAGCGCCAGCAGCGCGGTGAGCGAGGCATAGATCGCGTAGCCGTCATCGGCACCGCCGCGCCCGTACAGCTTGTCGCCGTCGCGGCGCGGCTCCCACGGACCATAGCCTTCGAACCAGCCTTTCATCTCCGGCTGTTTGTCGAGATGGCCGTAAAGCAGCACCGTGTCGTCGTTCTTCGCGCCCGGCAGGTCGATATAGATGAGCGGCGTTCGGCCCTTCAGCCGGATCACTTCCAGCTTCGCGCCCTTCACCGATTTGATCTGGTCGCGCGCCCATGCCTCCATCAGCGACACGGCTTTTTCCATGTGGCCGTGCTCTTCCCATTTGGGATCGAAGGCGGGCGATTTGTTGGGGATGCGGATATAGTCGGTGATCGACGGCAGGATCGATTCATCCCACTGCGTGTCGCAGAATTTCCTGAGCTTGTTCGTATCCATCATTGCGAAAGCGCCTTTGCGAGAAGGGGGAGGCTCCGGTCCATCCGGTAATCGACCGAGGAATGGTTGTCCGGGAATTCCTCATAGACATGCGGCACGCCGCGCGCATCGAGAAGCTTGTGCATCCGCCGCGCGCCATAGATCAGATTGTACTGATCGATGTCGCCGCAATCGATATAAAGCAGCTTCAGCTTCTTGAGATCGTCCGCGCGGCTTTCCGCGATGGTCAGCGGGTCCCACGCCAGCCAGTTGTTCCAGCGCTCGGGGATGAACGCGCAGGTGTGCGGATCGACCGGCAGCCGGATGTTCATGAATTGCGACGGGTCGGGATCGAAGGTGGCGGCCTGGCACAGCATCATGATGATGTGGATGTCGGAGTCCTTCATCTTCTGCGCGGCGAAGAATTTCTCCAGCCATGCCTTGGGCGTGCCGCCGACGCTTGCCAGCGCGCGCAGCACGGTGGGCATTTCGTGGCGGTACATGATGTCGAAACCCATGTCGCCGGAATGCGACGCCGCCGCCGACCAGAAATCGGGATAGAGCAGGGCATGCACCATCGCGCCATAGCCGCCGGAGCTTTTGCCGAAGATGCCGCGCTTGCCCTTGCCGCCGCAGCCGAATTCCTTTTCCACCGAAGGCACGGCTTCCTCCATGAGGAAATCCGCCCAGCGGCCGGTGCCCGCGCTGTTGATGTATTGGTTGCCGCCCAGTTTGGTGAAGCAATCGGGGAAGGCGACGGCGACCGGCGGCATCGCGCCGGTTGCGATCAGGCGGTCGAGCCGCTCCGGCACGTTCTCGCCGAAATTCTTCCAGTTGGTGTGCGCGGGGCCGCCGGCGGTGAAGCCCACGATGTCCACCAGCAGCGGAAGCCCGCGGCCGTCATGGCCATGCGGGATATAGATGTCGACGATCCGATCGGTGGGATCGCCCAGGGTTTCGGTTTTCAGGATTTTGCTGGCGACGGTGCGGCGGTGAATGGCGCCCGCGGGCGCGGAAGGATCGCGTCTCATGACCTGGAATATAAGGTTTGCGCGGGTTCCGGCCAGTGAATTGTGGGCGGGGCGGCTATGCTATCGCGCGAAAACCACTCCGGTCGCGGGCACCCGCAAGGCCTTCAAGGTATCGATGGTTTGCGATACCGCCGCGCGGGGCGTTGCCTGCCAGCGCACCAGTACCACGGCGGCGTCGCTGAGCGGCAGGAAACAACGCGAAGGACTGGCGTAATCCGGCGACGGACAATCCACGATCACCAGATCGAAGCTGCGTTTCAGATAGGCGATCAGTTGCGGCAGGGCGCTCAGGAATTGGCCGTTGGGCGCATGCAGCCGCGCGGGTGAGAGGAGGAAGGCGCCGGTGCGCGTGTCGCGCGCCAGGCTTTGGCTCAACGGCGAAGTGCCCGACAGGACGTCCTGCAATCCGAGATCGGTCTGGCTCAGGCCCATGGCCTGCGCCACGCGCGGCATCTGAAAATCGCTGTCGATGACGATGGCGCGAAGTCCCTTTTTCGCGGCGGCGCGTGCGAGGGCCGCGGCAAGCGCGGAGCGGCCTTCGTTCCGGTCCGCGGCGGTCAGCGCGATCACCTTGCCGCCCTTGCCGCGCGTGTGCGGCGCCAGCCGCGCCAGAAGCGCGTCGACGGCGCGCGCATAAGCGTCATCGGGCCGGTCGAGCACGGCGTCGGCGGCGCGCAGCGATTCATAATCGGGGATATCGCCGAGCACGGTGGTGCCGCGCAGCGGATCGGGCGCGGCGGCCGTCACCACCGCCGGCGCGGGCGCACGGCGCGGCTGGAGGCGATAGAGCATGGCGGGCGCGGCGCGCTCGGCGAGCAGCGCGAAGAGCAGGCCGACAAGAAGTCCGATGGGAATCGACGCGGCCGCGATCAGCGTGCGCTTGGGCGAACTGGGCTGTTGCGGCACGGCGGCGGTGGAGATGATGCGCGCCGGCGGCATGCCGATCGCGCCCTGCGTCTCGCGCAGCTTGGTGACGAACGCCTCATACATGGTGCGCGTGGAGGTGGCGTTGGCTTCCAATGCCTTCAGCTTCACGCGCTTGAGGCTGTCGGCGCTCGCGTTCTTCTCCATCGCCTTCAGGCTTGCCGCCAGAGAGCCGACATTGGCGCGCGCCACCGCCACGTCGTTCTTGGCCGAACCGCCGATGCGCGCGGCTTCCTGCGCGATCTTGTCTTCGAGATTCTGCTTCTGGGATTCCAATTCGATCATCTTGGGATGACGCGGGCCGTATTTGGCGCTGAACTGCGCCTCCTGGCGCAGCAGATCGGCTTCCTGGGTGCGAAGCTGGATGATGAGCGGTGAGGAGACGACCTGCGAGACGTCGGCGCCCTGACCTGCGGCGATCATCGAACTCACATGCGAGGAGATCGCCTCTTTCTGCGCCAGATCGGACCTGGCCTGCACCAGCGCCGCGCTTTGCGCGATAAGCTGCTGATCGATGAGCGATGTGCCGCCTTCGGTGTCGGTGATGTCGTTCCGCGCGCGGTATTCCTGCACCGCCATTTCGGCGGCCTGCACCTGATGCGCAAGGGCGTGGATGCGGTCGAGCAGCCAGCTCGTCGTCTGGCGCGTCGCTTCATCCTGATAGCTGACCTCGCCCGCGAGATAGGCCTGGGCGATGGCGTTTGCGATCTTCGCGGATTTGGCCGCATCGCTCGACTTGAACGTGATCTGGATCGTGGTCGAAAGCCCCACCGCGGCGACGGAGAGATGGCGCTCGAAATTGTCGATCACCGCGTCCGCGCTGGGCAGCGTGCCGGTGATGGCGTTCGGCTTGGCGAATTCCGGATCGGTGTAGAGTTTCAAATCGGCGATAACGCGCGCCGCCAGATCGCGCGAGGTGAGAATCTGGATCTGGTTCTGCACCGCAACCGGATCGCTCGGCAGCGACGAGAGAACGGAACTGTTTTGCGCGATGTTGTTCACGCGCTGCTCCAGCATCACGAGCGTGGAGGCGGAATAAGTCGAGGGCCACAACAGAAGCGCGACGATCGTGGCGGCAACGATGACGGTGGCGGTGGTCAGAATGAGCGCCAGCCGGTCCGCGCCCACGCGCAACAGATCGCTGAAGCGGAAGATGCCAGCGCCGTCCTCTCCGGACGCAGGCGCGCCGGGCCGTGTGGGTGAATCCAGAAACGCCATGCCTTCCGTACCGCCGTGACGCTTCCGATAGGTGCGGGCCCGCACCCCGAAAGCCTGACAGCCGGATTTAACCGCGCCAGCCACTGCGGAATGGTTAACGGCGGGTAGGGGAAACGGCTCTTAAACCTGTGTGGCGAGCGGGGCAGCTTGCGGGTTTTCCGCCATGAAGGCGCGCCATTTGCCGAGCGCGGGGCGCGCCGCACGGGACTCCATCCAGGACCGGATGAGGGCTGGATCGTCCCACGGCACGTCGTGAAAGGCGGCGGTGAGATAAGGACTCGCTGGATCGCGCATCCATTCCTGCGGAAATAACGCGACGGTATCGCCGGTGACATAGGGGCGGGGCGCGTGGGCCGTTTTGTCCAGCCTTGCGACAAGCGCGCCGACCAGATCGTGGCCTGCGCCAAATGCCAGATAGCTCGTCTGCGGGCTGCGCGGATTGATTTCGATAAGATGGGCGTTGCCCGCTTCGTCACGGACGTAATCGAGCCCATGCAGGCCGCTGAGTCCGAAACGCGATGCAAGGCGCGCGGCGGCGTCCTGCATCTCTGCGTTTTCGAAGCGGCGCAGCACGCTGGCCGGTCCGTTCGCGTTCGCTGCCGCGAGCGTTTCGAAATGATTGGCGGCGAGCAGCTTGCCCTGCCAGCAGGCGAAGGATGTCGTCGCGGGCCGCCCCGCAATGAATTGCTGCACGCTGACGGCGGGCGGATGGTTCTCGATTGCGGCGCGCAGAAAATGCGCATCGGAGCGGCGGATTGCGCGCACCACACTGCGCAGCAGCGATGGCGGGTTTGAAAGCTTGCGGTAGGCCAGAACTGCGTCCGCGGCGTTATGGACGACCATGACGCCGTCGCCGCCCCAGGTGCCGTCGGCTTTGATGACGGCGGGAAATCCCGTCGCGGCCAGGGCCTCGTCCAACGCCGCGCTATTGGCGACCGCGCAAGTCAGCGGCGTGCGGATATCGGCTTCGCGCGCAGCTCTAATGAAGCCGCTGCGGGACATCAGATTCGGATAGCTGGCCGGCTTGCCAAGCGAATGGGAAATCAGGGTCGCGACATGCTCTGGCGCATCGGCATGGGTCCGCAGCAACAGAGCCGTCGCGCGATCATCGAGTGCGACGACGAGGTCCGGCTGCGCATGTCCTATCGCATCCAGCAATGACCCGGTGGATGCAAAGGGGCTGTATGCGTAAACCCGCTGGAAATAGCGGCTGCGCGCGGCCGGATGGTCCGACGGCAGCAGCGCCGAGACCGCGCAGTCCACGGACGCAAATGCACCGGCCAGCCGCCCGGCCGAAGGCCAGCGTACGGTTGTCGCGAGCAGGATTTTCGCGGTCATGGGCCGACTATGTGGCAAGCGGCGTCAACCATCGGTGAACGCTGGCATGGCGCTTGGATGAACAACCGGCAAGCGCGGAAAAATGTTCGGCTTCGGGGCGGAAAACCCGAAGCTGTCCCAAAATGAAACGGATTTTGCCCATGACCAGTCTCGATTTTGAAGATGTGAGAGCGGCTCGCCCCGTTCTGAACCGGCCGGCTCTGAAGGTTGCGGCGGTACCGGCGGTCCAAAAGCCGGCTGTCGATTGCGAGGTCGCGATTGTCGGCGCCGGTCCCTACGGGCTGTCCACAGCCGCGCATCTGGCGGCGCGCGGCGTCTCGT
>JAFECN010000024.1 GCA_018242145.1 Pseudomonadota bacterium | reverse complement strand
GGCAAGCTGCCAATCTGGCGGCGCGTGGAGGATGAAGCGTTCACGCTGCGCATCACCGATGCAGGACTGAAAGCCATCGGCGTCGATGAGACGAGCGCCAAAGGCAATGTTAAGCAGATCGCCCGAAAAGCATCTATCAAAACAAACACAGAAACCGGTCCTAGATCGCAGCAGGCCGTGAAGGCTGGTTCGTCACCGAAACCATCAAAGCCGAACGCACCCCAGAAGCCACGAAAGACCTACGCTGCGAAGGCACCTTCGCACCGCAGCGGTACCAAGCACGACCAGATTCTGAATCTTCTTCGTCGTAAGCAAGGCGCCTCGATCGCGGAGATGCAGAAAGTCTCCGGCTGGCAGCCGCACAGCGTGCGCGGATTCCTCTCCGGCACGGTGAAGACGCGGCTGGGGCTGAAACTCAGTTCGATCATGTCTAAGAACGCCGAGCGCCGTTACACGGTCGCGGGCTGAAGCCATGCCTGGCGATTCAGATACGGATGTCGAGGCCGAGGTCGCACGGTTGGGCGATCTCGGCCTTGATGGGCTTCGGTCGCGCTGGCGATCGGAGTTCGGCCGGGTGGCTCCGATCCATCTCTCGAAACATCTGCTGCTGCGCCTGCTGGCCTATCGTCTGCAGGCGCAGACGTTCGGCGATCTGTCTCCGGCAACGCGGCGGCTATTGGACGGATTGGCGAAGGAGAGAAAGCCGTCAGATGGCGAAACTGTTGCCGTGCCCCTGCCGGGCGAGGGGCAGTTGATGACGGGCACCATGCTGGTTCGTGAGCATGACGACCAGCAGCATCATGTGATGGTGACGGAAGATGGCTTTGTGTGGAATGGCATAACATATCCCAGCCTCAGCAAAGTCGCCTACGCCATCACCGGCACCAAATGGAACGGTCCCCGCTTCTTCGGATTGCGGGGCAAGGTGGTGGAGGAGCAGCAATGACCAAGGCAAATCTGAAAGTTCCTAAATCTCTGCGCTGTGCGATCTATACCCGCGTGTCGACCGACGCCGGGCTGGAGCAGGACTTCAACTCGCTGGATGCCCAGCGGGAGGCGTCGGAAGCGTATATAAAGAGTCAGTCTCACGAAGGCTGGAAACTCATTAAAACTGCCTATGACAATGGCGGCTTCTCGGGTGGATCGCTGGACCGGCCAGCCCTGCAGCGATTGCTGGAAGATGTCCGCAATCGCCTTGTGGACGTGATCGCCGTCTACAAGGTGGACCGGCTGACGCGGTCGCTGGCGGATTTTGCCAAGCTGGTTGAGACCTTCGACAGCCACGGCGTCTCGTTCGTCTCGGTCACACAGTCCTTCAACACCACCACTAGCATGGGACGACTCACGCTCAACATGCTGCTGTCTTTCGCGCAGTTCGAGCGGGAGGTTACCAGCGAGCGCATTCGCGACAAGGTGGCAGCCTCCAAGAGGAAGGGCATGTGGATGGGTGGCGGCGTTCCGCTGTGCTACCGGGTCGAAAATCGGAAGCTACTTATCGTTCCGGAGGAAGCGGATACCGTCCGGCAGATCTTCGCGTGCTATCTGGAGCAGGGCTCGATCCTCAAATTGCTCGAAGCGTTGCGGACGAGGGGAATCGGGACTAAGCGCCGCGTTCTTTCGGACGGCCATGTCGCCGGCGGCATCCCCTTCACGCCCGGTCCGATCACCCATCTGCTCAAGAACCGGATATATATCGGCGAGATCGTTCACAAGGGTGCGAGCTATCCCGGTGAGCACGAAGCCATTCTGGACCGGACTCTATTCGACGCCGTTCAGACCAGACTCGCCGAGAACCTTAACAACCACCATGCGAAACGCGCGACCTCCAATGCCTTGCTGCTCGGCAAGCTGTTCGACGATGCCGGCAACGTCATGTCGCCCACCCATTGCCGCAAGAACGGCGTCCGCTATCGCTATTACACCAGCAGGGCGTTCGTCGAAGGCCGCAAGCAGGAAGCTGGGACTGTGCCGCGAGTCTCAGCAGACGATATCGAGACCAAGATCATCGAGCTTCTGAAAAGCAACGCAGCGACCTCGGAGTCACTGAAAGCGTTGCGGGAAGATTCCCGCACCATGATTCAGGCCATGGTTGCGCAGATCGTTATAGAGAGGGACCGGTTGGCGATTACGCTGACGGAGGCCGCTGCAGAAGCGATTGGCCAACCCACCTTATCGGTCGTATGAGCGCCGCGACCCAAAAAGCCCCGGCGCGACCTCATCCTGCCGACCAACCGCACGATCACAAATCCTAGGCCTATGCACGCCGAGCGCCGGGCCAGGCATCTGCGCGCCATCGCGCTCGGCCGGAAATGGCTCGACGAACTGGTCAGCGGCAAAATGACCGATACCGACGCCATTGCCGCGCGCGAAAGCCGTAGCCTCCGCTCCGTTAATATGACGATCTCGCTGGCCTTCGTCGCACCCGACATCATCGAGGCTGCCGCTGCCGGACGGTTGCCCCGCGGCGTCGGCATCACGCGCCTCGTCGATCTGCCGCCAGGCTGGGCGAAGCAGAAAGAAGTCCTGGGACTACCGGCGAAGTTCTAAATGTCGCCAGACATATCGCTGTAACAGCAATTGGGCCGCTGTCTCTGTACATCATGGGAGTGGCCAACGCCGTACAGACTTCGTATGCCGCTGGCATAACGATGTGCCTTTTGCTCGCCTGTCCGCGAGAGTCTTTGCCCGCAAACGAACCCGTCTACGCCGTATCCGAACCGGTCTCCGCTGGCTCAAGCGATCGGATTCGAGGAAAGCGTTTGCCGGACGCGGAGACAAAATCGTGTTTCGCCGCAGATCTGGCTTCAAAAGGCATAGCGAAGGCGCGCAATCCGGCGCAGCCGTCCGGCAACCCGCGGAACCGTCGCGACATTATGCTCTGTGTACGGAACTAATTATCTTTGCAAGATCAAGTAGTTAAGTATGGTGGGTGATGTAGGAATCGAACCTACGACCCGCTGATTAAGAGTCAGCTGCTCTACCGACTGAGCTAATCACCCGCACCAGATTCCGGCTTATTGCGCCGGAGGGGGCGGGCTATAGCAGGCGATTCCGGCCCTGTCCATGCGCCTTTGGAATTACATCAAGCCACTGGAATGACGGGGAATTTCCACCTGCCGGTGGACATGCACCGACATCAGAAGGCCAAAGCCCACCATCACCGTCAGCATCGCGGTTCCGCCATAGGAAATCAGCGGCATCGGAATGCCCACCACCGGAATCAGGCCCATGACCATCGCGGCGTTGATCATGATGTAGAAGAAGAAGTTCAGCGTGATGCCGGTGGCCAGCAGGCGCCCGAACTGGCTGCGCGAGGCCATGGCGATGCGGATGCCGTAAGCGATGACCACGGCGAACAGCAGCAGCATCGCGATGCAGCCCACGAAGCCGAACTCCTCGCCCAGCACGGTCCAGATGAAGTCCGTTTCCTTTTCGGGCAGGAAGTTCAGCCGGCTCTGCGTGCCCTGCATATAGCCCTTGCCGGCCAGGCCGCCGGAACCGACGGCGATCTCCGCTTGGCTGATGTTCCAGCCCGCGCCCAGCGCATCGGACGACGGATCGAGGAAGGTCAGAACGCGCTGCTTCTGATAATCGTGCATGAACCGCCACGCGATGGGCACGGCGGCAACACCGGCCCCGATGGTGGGCAATATCCACCACCACGAAAGCCCCGCCAGGAACAGCAGCGACGCGCCGTCGGCACACAGGATCATCGCCGTGCCGAGATTGGGCTGCATCAGCACCAGAACCGCGGGCATGCCGATCATCGCCACGGGGATCAGAAGCTTGAGCGGCTTGGAGATGTCCTCCACCGCCTGCCCGTGCAGATAGCGCGCCAGCGCCAGCACCAGCGATATCTTCATCAGCTCGGAGGGCTGGATCTGCAGCGGACCCAACTCCAGCCAGCGCTGCGCGCCAAGGCCGCCGACCTTTCCCATGATGGTGGTCGCCAGCAGCAATGCGAGCGCCACGCCATAGGCAGGATAGGCAACGCTCATCCAGACGCGGATATCGACCAGCGCGATGACGATGAGCAAAGCCAGCCCGATCAGGAAGCGGAAGATCTGCGGCAAGGCCCAGGGATGAAAGCTTCCGCCCGCCACCGAATACAGCATCGCAAAACCGGCGCAGGCGATGATGGTGATCAAGAGCACCAGGCCCCAGTTCACGTCCAGCAGCTTGTCGCCGATGGATAGCGTTCGCTTCGCGGCGGCGTAGGAGCGCGTCGTCATCCGCGCACCACCGCATTCTGCGCCGCGTTGACGGGATAGGCGTTGCGCAGCTTCACCGGATCGCGCTGCTGCGCGAACAGCAGAATGTCGCGCGCCATCTGCACATGCGTATGCTCGACCGTCGCGCCATGCTCCTGGATGATGCTGAGCGCGTAGCGCGGCATCTGCACCGGCGCATAGGCGATGAACAGCGCATGCTCGCGCAGCCGCCACGGCAAACCGGCATTGCCCACGCGGCCCGTGGCGCGGTCCTCGCGGGTGATGCGGCGCACCTGCGCCGTGCCCGTCTTGCCCGCCATTTCGAAGCCGGGCTGGGTGATACGCCAGGCATAGGCGGTGCCACCGGGCACATTCGTCACCATGTTCATGCCCTCCTGCACGGCGGCCAGCGCCTTGTCGGAGAACGGCAGGCGGTTCAGCGTCGGCCGCGGCTGTTCGGCATGGCCCACATAGCGGGTGATGCGCGGAACGACGGCGTTGCCGCTGGCAAGGCGTGCGGCCAGCGTCGCAAGCTGGATCGGCGTGGTCGTCACATAGCCCTGGCCGATGCCGGTGTTGAGCGTCTCGCCCTGCTGCCAGGGCACGCCGAAGCGATGCAGCTTCCAGGCGCGGCTGGGGATGAGGCCCGGCCGCTCGCCGGGCAGTTCGATGCCGGTCTTGGCGCCCATGCCCATGGCGAGCGCGGTGTCGTGGATCTTGTCGATGCCCAGCCGCCGGGCCGCTTCATAGAAGAAGATGTCGCACGACACCGCGATGCCGCGTTTCAGATCGACATGGCCGTGCCCGCCCTTCTTCCACGACCAGCAGTGGAAGACGTTGTTGCCCAGCGTCATGGAGCCGGTGCAGTTCACGGTCAGATCGGCCAGCCCGTTGTCCATGCATCCGGTGGCGATCACCGGCTTGAAGGTGGAGCCCGGCGGATATTCGCCGGTGATGACCTTGTTGATGAGCGGCTTGTGGTCGTTGGTCGTCAGCGCGGTCCATTCGGCCTGCGAGATGCCCACATTGAAGGCGTTCGGATCGTAGCCGGGCGAAGAAACCAGCGCGATGACGTCGCCATTGGTCACGTCCAGCACCGCGCAGGCTGCGCTCTCGCTGCCCAGCCGTTGCGCCGCGAATTGCTGCACCTGCTGGTCGATGGTGAGATAGACGTCAGACCCCGGCGTGCCCGGATCGCGGCCCAGCTCGCGGATTACGCGGCCATAAGCATTCACCTCCACGCGGCTGGCACCCGCCTTGCCGCGGATCTGGTGCTCATATTCTTTTTCGATGCCGCGCTTGCCGATGCGAAAGCCGGGAAGGCTCAGCAGCGGATCGCTGTCATCCCGCATGTCTTCCTGCGACACCGAGGCGACATAACCCAGGATGTGCGAAAGCTCCGGCCCATAAGGATAGGCGCGCGTCTCGCCCACATCGGGCTGGATGCCGGGCAGATAGGGCAGATGCAGATTGATGCGGGAGAACTCGTCCCACGACAGGTTTTCCGCCACCGGCACCGGCGCGAACGGCTTGTTGTTGGCGATGTCGCGCTTCACCTTCTCGCGCTGATGATCGGAGAGGTAGATGAGCTTGCCGATGGCATCGACGGCGGCGTCCACGCCGTCCACCGCCTGCTCCTTCACGATCAGCACGCGATAGTTGCGGCGGTTGGAGGCCAGCTCCACGCCAAAGCGGTCGAGGATGCGGCCGCGCAGGGGCGCGACGAGACGCTGGCTGACGCGGTTTTCCTCCGCGCGCGTCATGAACTCGTCACCTTCGACGATCTGAAGCTGATAGAGGCGGCCCGCCAGCACCGCGAACACCACATTCACGCCGCCCGTCACCATCAGGGTGCGGCGCGTGAAGGTTGCGTAACGGCTTTTGTCCTTGCGGTCGAAAATGGGCATCAGAAATCGCCTCTGAGCGGGCCCACGAGGCGACGATGGATCACGCCGAGGATCAGCGCAACCGGAATATAGAAAATCACGCTGACCGCGATCTCCACCATGATCGGCGCCACCGGCGGCATGTGCCAGTAATAGATCGCCGTGATGAAATAGGCGGACGCACCTGCGACCAGCATGGCGGCTCCGAAGCCCAGAATGGCGCCGACACCAGCAAGGCCCGCGAAGGAATCCCGCTCGCGATCGACAATCGCGTAGGCCGCGACGAAAGACAGCGTCCATACGCCCGCCGCGCCGCCGCCCAGAAGGTCCTGCAGCACGCCGATGATGAACACCGCGAAGGGCGGCATGAGATCGGGGCGGACGAGGCACCAGAAATAGATCGGCATCAGCCCGAACATCGGCGGCGGCACCAGCGTGCCGAACAGCGAAACCGGAATGTTCGACACGATCACGCCGATCAGAGCACAGATAAAGGGAATGGACGCTCCCACCGCCCCCCGGAACGACCAACCGAGCCTCTCCGACATGGCCGCCATCAATCCTGCGTGTCGTCTTCGTCATCCGCGCCCGGCTGCGGAGCCTTGGGCGCCGCATGGGCAGGAGTAGGCGTGACGGGTTTCGGCGTCGCCGTGGTGGCGGGCGTTTGCGCGGCAGGGCCTTGCGGTTCCTGCACTTCCGGCGGCGGCGCGGGCGGTTCCGGCTTCAGGCCGGCGGCGGTTGCGGGCAGATCGTTGGGCGAAGGCGCGGGCGGCTGCTCCGGCGGCAACTTGAAATCGACAATGCGGACATCCTGACTAGCCGCCGCATCGGCCAGAAGCGCGACGCGGAGACCGTGACCGCTCGCCACCAGAACGCCGACGGGAATGCCCGGCGGGATCAATCCGCCGTCGCCCGACGTCACCACCTGATCGCCCGCCTTGGGCGGTGTCGTCGTCGCCAGCGTTTCCAGCGTCGGCGTGGGCGTGTTGTCGCCCGCCATGATCGCCTGGATGTTGCCGGGATGGATCGACACCGGAATCCGGCTGTTCAGATCGGTGAGCAGCAACACCCAGGACGTGCGCTGCCCCGAGAGGAAGATGCGTCCGATCATGCCGCGCGCATCCACCACCGCCTGCCCCGGCTTGATGCCCTGCTCCTTGCCGGCATCGAGGATCATGGTGTCGAGAAAGGGATGGCTGGCCCGGCCGATCACGCGCGCGGTGCGGGCGTTGATCGCCGGGTCCGGCACGGCATTCAGCAGGAGCTGATAGCGTTTCAGCCTTTCGTCCAGCAGAAGCGCCGCACTCTGCCATTGGCGCAGCCGCGCGTTCTCCAGCTTGAGCCGCTGGTTCTCCTGATAGACCACGAAGATGTCGCCGATCCCGTCGAACCAGGCCGACACTGTGTCGAACGGCGCGCTCACCCACTCCAGCGCGGGCCGGGTCCAGTCCGTGAAAGAAGCGCGCGCGCGGTCGAACAGCGACGACTGCGCCTTGCCCACCAGAACAAGCACCACGGCCAGAACGGCGACGATGGCAAGCGGAAGCTGGGCATTGCCCCGCCCCCGCGTGTACCTCATCGAACCGTTCGGCATCGGCTACTCGCGCGAATTCTAGAATGCGGTGGTCAGAACGTGTCTCATGCCCTTGGTGTTTTCCAGTACGCGGCCTGTGCCCAGCGCCACGCAGGAGAGCGGATCGTCGGCGATGGACACGGGCAGCCCCGTCTCCTCGCGCAGAACCTGATCGAGATTGGCCAGCAGCGAACCGCCGCCCGTGAGGACGATGCCCTTGTCCACGATGTCGGCAGCCAGTTCCGGCGGCGTCGCTTCCAGCGCCACCTTCACCGCTTCCACGATCTGGCTGGTCGGTTCCGCCAGCGCTTCGGCGATATGGCGTTGCGTGATGGTGATTTCCTTCGGCACGCCGTTCAGAAGATCGCGGCCCTTGATCTCCAGCGTCACGCCATTGCCTTCAGCGGGCGGCGCGGCGGTGCCGATCTCTTTCTTGATGCGCTCGGCGGAGGCTTCGCCGATGAGAAGGTTCTGGTGGCGGCGGATATAGGCGATCACCGCCTCGTCCATTTTGTCGCCGCCCACGCGCACCGAGCGCGAATAGACGATGCCGCCGAGCGACAGCACCGCCACTTCGGTGGTGCCGCCGCCGATATCCACGATCATGGAGCCGGTCGGTTCGGACACCGGCAGGCCCGCGCCGATCGCCGCTGCCATCGGTTCCTCGATCAGGAACACGCGGCGCGCACCGGCGGAAAGTGCCGACTCCTGAATGGCGCGGCGTTCCACCGCCGTCGAGCCGGAGGGCACGCAGACGATGATCATCGGATTGGCGAAGGAGCGGCGGTTGTGCACCTTGCGGATGAAGTGCTTGATCATCTCCTCCGCGACTTCGAAATCCGCGATGACGCCGTCGCGCATCGGGCGGATCGCCTCGATGTTGCCGGGCGTGCGGCCCAGCATCATCTTGGCGTCGTTGCCGACGGCGCGGACGGTTTTCTTGCCGGTGCGGGAGCTGATCGTGGCGACGACCGACGGCTCGTTCAGGACGATGCCGCGCCCCTTGACGTAAACCAGCGTGTTCGCGGTTCCGAGGTCGATTGCCATATCGCTCGACAGAACGCCGAGAAGACTGCCGAACATGTATGCTTGCCTGTTCCCTTCCGGGCCGCCCTTCGCCGCCCGTCCCGCGAAAAGCTACCCCGGCGATGGTTAACGCCGGGGTAACGATTTCATCGCGCGACGGTCAAAGTCTCCGGCGCCCTCTTTTCACGTTTCACCAAAAGCTTGTTGAGCGCGTTCACATAGGCGTTCGCCGCGGCCAGCACCGTATCGGTGTCCGCCGCGCGCCCGGTGACGGTGCGCCCGTTCTCCTCGAGCCTGACGCTCGCGCCGGCCTGCGCGTCGGTGCCTTCCGTGACCCCTTTGATCTCGAAAAGCTGCAGGCTGGCCTCGTGCGGGTAAAGCTCGCGAATGGCGTTGAATATCGCATCGACCGGGCCGTCGCCTGTGGTCTTTGCGGTCCGGTCCTGGCCATCCACAGAAAGCGTCAGCTCCGCAGAAGGCGCGACGTTAATGCCAGACGAGACGCGAAGGGCCCGGATGAGGATCTTGTCGTGGCCGCGCATCACCTCGTCATCGACCAGCGCCACGATGTCCTCGTCGAAGACATGCTTCTTCTTGTCGGCCAGGTCCTTGAAGCGCTTGAACGCGTCCTGGAACGCCTGATCGTCCAGCTCGTAGCCCAGCGCCTCCAGCTTGTCCTTGAAGGCATGGCGGCCGGAGAGCTTGCCCAACACCAGCGACGAGGAATGCACACCGACATCTTCGGGCCGCATGATCTCATAGGTCTCGACATTCTTCAGCATGCCGTCCTGATGGATGCCGCTTTCATGCGCGAAGGCGTTCTTGCCGACGATGGCCTTGTTGTATTGCACCGGAAAGCCGGTGACGTTCGACACCATTTTCGACGCACGCGACAGCAGCGTCGTATTGATGCCCGTCGTGAACGGCATGATGTCGCCACGCACTTTCAACGCCATCACGACTTCTTCGAGCGCCGCATTGCCCGCGCGCTCGCCGATGCCGTTGATCGTGCATTCGATCTGCCGCGCACCGGCCAATACACCGGCCAGCGAGTTCGCCACCGCCAAACCGAGATCGTTGTGGCAATGCGTGGCAATGGTCGCCTTGTCGATATTGGGAACACGGTTCTTGAGATCCACGATCATCTCGTAGAATTCCTGCGGCGTGGAATAGCCCACGGTGTCGGGAATGTTGATCGTGGTGGCGCCGTTCGCGATCGCCGTTTCGACCGCAAAACACAGGAAATCCCGCTCCGTTCGCGTCGAATCCTCCGGCGACCATTGCACGTCGTCGGTGAAGCGGCGCGCATGGCCCACCGACGCCGCAATCGCCTCGATCACCGAATTCGGCCCCATCTGAAGCTTGTGCTTCATGTGAACCGGGCTGGTGGAAATGAACGAATGAATGCGGAACCGCTTCGCCGGCTTGAGCGCTTCCGCCGCGCGGTCGATGTCTTTCAATCCCGCGCGCGACAATCCGCAGATGACGGCATTCTTCGTGCGCTTGGCGATGGTGTTCACCGCGTCGAAATCGCCCTGCGACGAAATCGGGAAACCGGCTTCGATGATATCGACGCCCATCTCGTCCAGAAGCTCGGCGACTTCGATCTTCTCTTCATGCGTCATCGCGGCACCGGGCGATTGCTCGCCGTCGCGCAACGTCGTGTCGAATATTTTGATGCGTTCAGGTTTTTGCGTGTTCGTGGTCATGGTCTTCTTCCTTCGTTCGCCGCATCCAGCGGCTTCAATCGACTCCGTTCGCTCAAGTGGTCCCCTAAACGTCCGCCCGATCGCACGAGCAGCCGACGCCTAGGAGCAGCTAAGGAGGAGAAGCTGCGCCAGCGGCAAACCGAGGGAAGAAACCTGCATGAGATCGGCGCGCGCGAAATCGCGAGCGGAGAAAACCCCGCCTGCCATTTCGATGTATGCGCCTTCGATCATCGCCCGGTTGCCATTCCGCCCGCTTTGTACGGTCCGCTAACTTTGGAACGAAGCGCATGAAAATGGCGTAAAAGGGCCGCTTTCTGCTTCGTTTCCAACGTTTTACGCCGATTTTGCGCGCCCGTGCAATATGGCGGGACGGGCTTATTTTCCCCTTCCGGGCGCCGCCCACCCCCGGACGACCGCACGGCGGACTGCGGCAATCGGCTGACAGAAGGGTCACAAAAAACCGCTTTCCCCGGCCCTTCCGGAGTGCTTCAAAGCGCCCGCGCCGTTTGCGTCTGAGCGGCGCCCCCGCACGACGATCAACCACCCCTCGAAGGCTTGCCGGATATGAAGATCCTGCCGCCCATTTCGATCGAGGCACGCCGCCTTTTGCCCGGCGGGTGGGACCTTTTGGCCGCCGTGCTGGTGCTGGGCTTCATCGTGGCCTTCGCCCAGGCCAG
>JAFECN010000249.1 GCA_018242145.1 Pseudomonadota bacterium | reverse complement strand
GAAGAACATCATCTTGACCGCCTTGAGCGCAGCGTCGGCGAAATCGGCATGGCGATGCCGATGCCGCGTGCGCCGCTCAAGCTCGTCATTCGCGAGATGGCGCGGCGCAACCGCATCACCGACGGTTTGATCTACATGCAGGTGACACGCGGTGCTTATCGGCGCGACCACGCGATCCCGGCGCATGCCGCGCGGCCAACCCTCATCATGACGGCACGGCCCATGAACCGCCGCGCGGTGGAAGAGCGGCGGGAGCAGGGCGTCGCCGCGGTCACACGACCGGACCAGCGTTGGGCGCGCTGCGACATCAAATCCACCGCGTTGCTCCCAAACATTCTCGCCAAGACGGAGGCGCGCAACGCGGGTGCCTTCGAGGCGTGGCTGATCGACCGGGAGGGCTTCATCACGGAGGGCAGTTCCACCACAGCCTGGATTGTGGATAAAGCCGGGAACATCGTGACCCGCGATTTGTCCAACGCAATCCTGCCCGGCGTGACGCGGCGCGAGATCATGGATGCCGCCGCGGAAGCCCAGATCGCCATCGTGGAACGAAAGTTCACGCGGGACGAGGCCCTTGCGGCCAAAGAGGCGTTCATTACGGCAGCGACGCTGGGAGCGACGCCCGTTGTCGCGATCGACGGCCGCCAAATCGGGGACGGTAAGCCGGGGCCGGTGGCCCGGCGGCTTCAGGACCTCTACCTCCGGCGCGCGGAAAAGCTGGCCGGTTCCCCCTGAAAGGGCCTTGCGTCTCTTCGCGATTGCAGCATTTCGCCCTATACTTAGAGTCGCTCCAGGTGGGCTGGGGCAACAAAAAAGAAAAAAGCGTGCGGGCATGAGCGAAAAACAACAAAACCTGCAGGACACTTTTTTAAACGCCGTGCGTAAAAGCAAATCGGCGGTGACGATCTTCCTCGTCAACGGCGTGAAGCTTCAAGGGAACATTACTTGGTTCGACAATTTCTGCGTTCTTCTTCGCCGGGACGGCCAGGCGCAGCTCGTTTACAAGCACGCCATCTCGACGGTGATGCCGCTGGGGCCGATTCAGCTCATGGAGCAGGAAACGGCACCGGCGATGGAAAACGCCTGAGCAAAACCCGCTTTCAGGTTCCGGAGCGCAAACGCACCGGCGCGTTCGTCATTCATATCGAGCGCAAGGCGCGCGATCGCTTTGAATTGCGCGACGCGGAAGCCCGTCTTGCCGAAGCTGTCGGCCTCACGGCGGCCATCGGCCTGGAAGTCATCGGACAGGACATCGTGCCGCTTGCGCGGCCTGTGCCCGCGACGTTGATCGGTTCGGGCAAGGTGGACGAGGTCGGCGCGGAGGCGCGCGCGCTGGAACCGGACGTCATTATCGTCAACGCCCAACTCTCGCCCGTGCAGCAGCGCAATCTGGAGAAAGCATGGAATGCGAAGGTGCTGGATCGCACCGCGCTCATTCTGGAGATCTTCGGCGAACGCGCGCAGACGCGGGAAGGCCGCCTGCAGGTCGAACTCGCGCATCTCACCTATCAGCGCTCGCGGCTGGTGCGGTCATGGACTCACTTGGAACGCCAGCGCGGCGGCTTCGGCTTTCTCGGCGGTCCCGGCGAAACACAGATCGAAACCGACCGCCGCCTGATCGGCGAACGCCTCGCCAAAATCCGCAAGGAGATCGAAGAGGTGAAGCGCACCCGCGGCCTTCATCGCTCCGCGCGCAAGAAGGTGCCATATCCCATCGTTGCGCTGGTGGGTTACACCAACGCCGGCAAGTCCACACTCTTCAACGCGCTCACCCAGTCGGACGTGATGGCGAAAGACCTGCTGTTCGCGACGCTCGATCCCACCATGCGCGGTCTGCGCCTGCCGAACGGGCGGCGGGTCATCCTGTCCGACACGGTGGGCTTCATCTCCGACCTGCCGCACGAACTGGTCGCCGCCTTCCACGCCACGCTGGAAGAGGTGCTGGAAGCGGATGTCATCCTGCACATTCGCGATGCCGCCCATGACGAAACCGACGCGCAGAAGCGCGACGTGGAAGACGTGCTGGCCGAACTTGGCATTGAAATCGACGGGGAGCGGCCCATCGTCGAAGTCCTGAACAAGATCGACCTGCTCGATCCCGAGGAGCAGCAGGGTCTTCTCAGCCACAACGGCCGCAAATCGGCCGTGGCGATCTCCGCCGTCACTGGCGCCGGCGTGCCCGATCTTCTGGCGCGGATCGAAAAATCGCTCGGCCGGAGCGAGGTGCATTTTCGCCTGACCCTCGATCCGGCAGACGGCGCGGGCCTGGCATGGGCGCATGCTCACGGACGTGTAACGGCACGGAAAGACCGCGCCAATGTGCTGGTGTTATCGGTAAGCGCCGATCCGCAGGACGCGGACCGTTTCCGCCATCGGTATGGCGCGAGGCTGAAACCGGACATGGCGGCGCATCCGGCATAAACAATCGGCCGGGCAGGGGAGATTGGATGCTGAACCGCCGCGGCTTTGTTCTAACTTCGCTGGCGCTCGCCGCCACCCCGGCTTTCGCCGCCGGCAATCCTTTTGCCGCGCTGGAGCAGCGTCATGGTGGACGGCTCGGTGTCGCGGCGCTGGATACCTCCACGGGCAATCGCATGGCATGGCGCGCCGACGAGCGCTTTCCGATGTGCAGCACGTTCAAGACGCTGGCGGTCGCCAACATCCTTCACAATGTCGATCTCGGAAACGAGCGGCTGGACCGCTTTGTGCCGTATAACCGATCCGATCTTCTCGAATACGCGCCGATAACCCGCAGGAATGTGGACAAGGGCGGCATGACGGTCGAGGATCTGTGCGCTGCGGCCGTGGAATACGGCGACAACACCGCCGCCAATCTTCTTCTGGCATCCATCGGCGGTCCGGCAGGCGCGACGGCCTATGTCCGCACGCTGGGCGATACCGTCACGCGCATGGACCGCACCGAGCCCTCCGCCAACACCTGTATCCCCGGCGATCCGCGCGATACCACCAGCCCGGCGGCGATGCTGGCGGACATCAACAGGCTCACCCAGGGCAGCGTGCTCTCGGAGGATTCGCAGACGCTTCTGATAGCCTTGCTGAACAACTGCCAGACGGCGGCGACTCGCATTCCGGCAGGCCTGCCGCCGGAATGGACGAGCGGCGACAAGACCGGCTCCGGCGCCAACGGGACGGCAAACGATGTGGCCGTGATCAATCCGGGGCCCAACCGTGCCCCCATGTTCATCGCGGCCTATTACACCGGCTCGACCGAAACGTCCGACAAGCGCGACGCCGTGCTGGCGGAGGTTGGCCGCATCGTGAGCGCGGCCTTCGCCTAACGCTCGGCCAGCTTGGCCGCCTGCCAGATGGCTTCCATCTCATCGAGTGACGCCTGTTCCGGCGTCTTGCCGCGTTTCACAAGTTCGCCTTCAATCACCTTGAAGCGGCGCACGAATTTGGCATTTGCGGCGCGCAGGGCGTTTTCCGGATCGACCTTAAGATGCCGGGCCAGATTGGCCACCGCGAAGAGCAGATCCCCGACTTCTTCTTCCAGCGTGTCGGGCGCGGTATCGCGGGCCTCCACAATCTCCAGCGCCTCTTCGGCAATCTTTTCGACCACTTTGGCGGCGTTATCCCAGTCAAAACCGACACTTGCGGCGCGCTTTTGAAGCTTCACCGCACGCAGCAGCGCGGGCAGGGCGCGCGGCACGTCATCGAGCAGGCTTCCGCCGCCCACGACCTTCGCGGCGCGCTCCTTTTTCTTATGCTCTTCCCACGCAACAGTTTGTGCCTCGGAGGTCTCCACTGCCGCCCCCGACCCAAAAACATGCGGGTGGCGGCGGAGCATCTTCGCGCAGATGGCGGCGACAACATCGTCGAAAGCGAAGAGCTTTTTCTCCTCCGCCATGCGCGCGTGGAACACGACCTGAAAGAGAAGGTCGCCCAGCTCGTCTTTCAGCTCCGGCCAATTCTCTTCCTCGATCGTCCCGGCGACTTCGTAAGCTTCTTCAATGGTGTAGGGCGCGATGCTCGCAAAATTCTGCTCCCGGTCCCACGGGCAGCCGCCGCTCGGATCGCGCAAGGCGCGCATGATGTCGAGCAGGGCGGCGATGTCGTGAGTCTGGGTCATGTCCCAGTCATAGCACCGCCGCCCCGGGACGCTATTGCCCCGTTTCCTTCAGGCGCAGCATCGATTTGCCGACGAAGGCGAAAAGGTCGGCACCCACCGGCAGCCGCGGGGCGATTTTCGGATCGGCAAAGGCGTCCTTCCACACCTTGGAGGAACCCTCGGCAAGCTTCGGATCGCCTTGCGTGAACTGGTTCACCAGCGCGCTCCACCGCCGCCCGACATCCAGGGCTTCGGGCGAATAGGGATCGCCTTTGGCCATCACCGCCTTGGCGTCCTCGAACAGCGCGTTCCACGCCTTCGAGACCTCTTCCTGATTGAAATGCTGCGCCTTCGTTTTCGCCAGATCCTCCGGCGCATAGTTCTTCTGGATCAGCGGGTCGAACATCGCTTTCCAGTCGTCATTGCTAAGCTTGTTGCTCATCGTCGTCTCCTGGGTCAGTTGGGTGAGATCGTCGATGGAAAGCGTTTTGCCGGCGGCCAGCCGGGACCGTGCCGCGCGGATGAGGGCGAGGGCGTGTTCCAGCCGCTTGCCTTCATCCTTGAGGGCCTGCTCCTGAATGGCCAACACCGACTCCAATGTTGACGCACGGCCCTTCAGCAGCTCGCCGATCCGCGCGAGCGGCAGGCCGAGTGCTTTGAGCGCCAGGATCTGGTGCAGCCGCGCCATTTCCTCCGGCCCATAAGCGCGCCAGTCCGCCTGAGAGCGCAGCGGCGTCACCAATCCGCGCTGTTCATAGACGCGCAGCGCTTTCACGCTCACGCCCAGCCGCCGCGCGGCTTCGGACGGGCTGAGGTACTGGTCTCTTGCCAACATGGTTTCGGTTTCCATCGAACACCCGCTGTTGTGAGGGCGGCCCCAAGGTCCGGCGCAAGCGGGTATTTACGCAAAAAGTGCCGCGAGTTTTTTCAGCGACTGCCTTGTGCCTTCGTCATTGTCTTCGAGCCTGATACCGGGCGGAATGTTCTCGAAGGACATGACGACCTGCGTGCCGCCAGTGGTATCGCGGAGGCTGGTGGTGATCGTCATCTCGCCCCGGGCGCCCGGATCGTCCGTCTCGAAGTTGATGGCCTCGACGATCTTCTCGTTCGGAATCAGCGTAACGAACCGGCCGGTGAAGCTGTCCGTGTCATCGGTTGTCTTTCCGGCAGGCCGCGCCGGGTCGCGATAGGTGAGGGACATCCGGTAGCCGCCGCCAACGCGCGCCTCGAAGCGGTGAACCTTCGCCGTCATGTTGTCCGGTACGCGCCAGCGCACGATCAGCGCCGGATCCATACAGGCTTGATAGACCTCCGTGCGCGGCGCTCTGATGAATTGCGAAACCCGGGTGCTCGACATCGGGCGAGCTTAGCCGAGGGCAGTGACATGTCCCTCGGGTCTCGGCAGCGTCCTTTGAGCTATCTGAATTTCGTATAATCTATATTATGGGAAATTGTATG
>JAFECN010000248.1 GCA_018242145.1 Pseudomonadota bacterium | reverse complement strand
GTGACGGGCGGTGTGTACAAGGCCCGGGAACGTATTCACCGCAGCCTGCTGTTCTGCGATTACTAGCGATTCCACCTTCATGTACTCGAGTTGCAGAGTACAATCTGAACTGGGACGGTTTTTTGGGATTAGCCGCCTCTCGCGAGGTAGCAGCCCACTGTCACCGCCATTGTAGCACGTGTGTAGCCCAGGGTGTAAGGGCCATGAGGACTTGACGTCATCCCCACCTTCCTCCGGCTTGTCGCCGGCGGTCCCTCTAGAGTGCCCAACTGAATGATGGCAACTAAAGGCGAGGGTTGCGCTCGTTGCGGGACTTAACCCAACATCTCACGACACGAGCTGACGACAGCCATGCAGCACCTGTCTCCGAGCCCTTGCGGGAAACTCTCTTTCAAGAGCGGTCTCGGGATGTCAAACCCTGGTAAGGTTCTGCGCGTTGCGTCGAATTAAACCACATGCTCCACCGCTTGTGCGGGCCCCCGTCAATTTCTTTGAGTTTCAACCTTGCGGCCGTACTCCCCAGGCGGAACGCTTAATGCGTTAGCTGCGCCACTGACGAGCAAGCTCGCCAACGGCTAGCGTTCATAGTTTACGGCGTGGACTACCAGGGTATCTAATCCTGTTTGATCCCCACGCTGTCGCGCCTGAGCGTCAGTAATGAGCCAGTGAGCCGCCTTCGCCACCGGTGTTCTTCCCAATATCTACGAATTTCACCTCTACACTGGGAATTCCACTCACCTCTCTCATACTCAAGCCATACAGTTTCAAAGGCAGTTCCAGAGTTGAGCTCTGGGCTTTCACCCCTGACTTGAATGGCCGCCTGCGCGCGCTTTACGCCCAGTAATTCCGAACAACGCTAGCCCCCTTCGTATTACCGCGGCTGCTGGCACGAAGTTAGCCGGAGCTTCTTCTACGGGTACCGTCATTATCGTCCCCGTCGAAAGAGTTTTACAACCCGAAGGCCTTCATCACTCACGCGGCATCGCTGGATCAGGGTTGCCCCCATTGTCCAAGATTCCCCACTGCTGCCTCCCGTAGGAGTTTGGGCCGTGTCTCAGTCCCAACGTGGCTGGTCGTTCTCTCAAACCAGCTATGGATCGTTGCCTTGGTGAGCCATTACCTCACCAACTAGCTAATCCAACGCGGGCCAATCTTTCGGCGATAAATCTTTCCCCGTAAGGGCGTATCCGGAATTAGCTCAAGTTTCCCTGAGTTGTGCCGAACCGAAAGGCATGTTCCCACGTGTTACTCACTCGTCCGCCGCTCCCATTGCTGGGCGCTCGACTTGCATGTGTTAGGCGTGCCGCCAGCGTTCGTTCTGAGCCAGAATCAAACTCTCAAGTTATGATGCTGAGCAGAGCAAACGCTCGTCGTTGTTCGCAAAACTGTTTGACATGACGGAGTTTGGAAACCGAAGCCGAAGCTCCGGGTACAAACAACATGTCTTCTTGTCTTGCTAAGAAACGCGAGCGTTCGGAATGCTCGATTTGTTGCTTCTTGCGAAGCGGCCCGTGATTGCTCACGAGCTGGCGATCGAGCCGCCGCCCACGTCTCCCTTCCTGTGATCACAATGTCAAAGAGCCCCGTCTTTGGGACGAAAAACCATTATCTTACAGACGGAACGCCGTTCGCAAGGAACACCCGCAATCGGCGTGGGCGCGGTGTATAGGCGGGTGACTTCCCCCCGTCAACCGAAAAAAACGCCTCGAAATCGGGATTTTTTTGGGCAGTTGGGGATAGGCAAACGCCCAAATCCATGCTGGCGCCACCGAGCGCACGAATCCGCGCGCGGGCCACCAGATATGGGGGGCAAATCCGGCTTTTCAACTACGGAGCGCAACCGACAAAAAGGCCGGCGTTTCCGCCGGCCCCAATTTGCAGCGTTGGCACCAAATCAGTGCGGCTGCTCGGGCTGCTGCTGCTCGGTGCCGGTATTGCTTTGCGCCTGTCCCGGCGTGCCGTTCGGGCTCGCCTGCGAAGACGTATCGTTTTGCGGTGTCGTCGGGTTCGGCGTGTTCGTGCCGGCCGGACTGTTGGTGCTGTCCACCGGCTGGTTGGGAGTCGCCGATGGCGTTGCGCCGCTCGTGCCGCCATTCGGCGTACTGGCCGGCATGTTGGTGTCGTTCGACATGTTACCGTTGGTGGATTGATCGCTTGTCGTCGCGCCGCTCACGCCCGCGGGACCCGGATTGGAAAGCTGCTGCTGATTGAGCTGCTCCGTCGTCTGCTCTTCGGATTTTTCTTCCGCGGACGTCGCCGATGCCTTGTGCGCGCGATGATGCATCTTCTTCTTGTGCTTCGGCTTCGCCACCGTGGTGTCGGTCGTTGTGGTGGTGTCGGTCTGCGCCGATGGCGCCGCGGAGTTGGACGTGTTTGGCATCGTCGTCTGCGAGGACGTCTGCGCCAGAGCCGGTGCGGCTGCGAACAAGGCCGCCGCGGCGACGCCGCCGAGGATTTTTGCGTGCATGCTCATGCGAAATTCCTTTCCAACGGCCGCGTGCTAATTCACGAAGCCAGAAGCCCCCGCTCGCATCGAACGTGCGAACGGGGTTGTGTGTTCCCTGCCGCGCAAAAGGCCGGTGCGAAATTCACACCGGCCTTCGCAATCGCAAAATACAGAACCGTTTACATGTAGGTCGCGCCGGGCAGATTCCAGAAATCGGCGCGCGTCATATCTGTGTAGAGGATCTTGTTGGCGACATCGAAACGGAAATCGCCGGGGCTCGCCCACACCGACACGCGATGGTTCAGCGCGATCTCGATGCGGCGCGGGCGTCCATCCGGCGCAAGCTCCACGTTGCGCACGCGCCCGATCCAGCGGCCATCCGGCCCTTCCACCGGCGCATTCGCGAGCTGCTGGGACGGCTCTGCAATCAAATAGAGCCGCATCATCTTCGGATCGCGATAGCGATACGGATAGGCGCGCGGGTAATCGGTGAAATAATAGCGCGCCTGATCGTAGCGGTGGATGTTGCGCTCATAATGGCGACGCTCCGCCTCGTAGCGCGCGCGATCCTGCGCGTATTGATCCATCTGCTCCTGATATTGCGCCTGCCGCGCCTGGTTCTCCGGCGACGGAGCCACAAGACTTCCGCCCTGCCCGTTGAGCGCCGCAGGCGACGCGGTGGTGCCGTCCTGCGCCGATTCATTGAGACGCGCGGTCTCCGCCTTCTCGGCGGGCGTGGAAACTTGCGGTGGGTTGCCGGCATATTGCGCGAAGCCCGGCACCGCAAAGCCGCCGGCAAGCGCAAGAGCGGCGGCGCCGCTTAAAACAAATGTTCTGACCTTCATTTTGCTCTCCTGCCAATGCCGAAGGGATTCACCCTGCGGCGGTCGGCAGGAAAACGCGCATTCACAAGCCAAGTTCCAGACACACAAGTCACACAAACAACACAGCTTGTCCGGAACCTTTCAGGCGTTCGCAACAGCGGCGCGATCAGCCCGCGGCGATATAGGCACGCAGCGATTCCGCTTCCATCACGGTTTCGCTGATGCGCGTCTTCACGACATCGCCGATCGACACCACGCCGATGATGCGGTCGTCCTCCACCACCGGCACATGGCGGAAGCGGCCATGGGTCATCATCTCCATGAGGCCGTCCACCGAGTCGTCGTCGCAACAGGTGGCGACCGCGCGCGTCATGTATTGGGCGACCGGCCGGGCCAGCGCATTCACACTCGCCTGCGCCACCGCGCGCACGATATCGCGCTCCGACAATATGCCGGCGAGCGCGCCGTCGCGCTCGCGCACGACAAGCGCACCGATGCGCTTGCTCGCGAGCAGCCGCGCGGCCTCCGACAATGTCGCATCGCTGGAGATGGAGATGACTTCGCGGCCCTTGTCGCGAAGGATATGTCTGACCTGCATGTGCGCCTCCGAGCTGGAACGTCATTCCAGCGGAACGGTTCGGCGCACCGCACATCCCAGCCGCAGCGGTCTTTGCCCCGAGACCGTCCGCAACTTGCGGCGAGCCTTTCGGCCCGCGGACGCTCATGATGCTGCGCCTTGATTTTCACGTTTTCAAGAACAACCGGCAGGCAAGGCGGAAGAGATTTTGAGGCCGGCTCTGTCGCGCGAAAATGCCCTGTTTCCGCGGCGCGCCGATGGAACTTTCCCGGCGCGGGCCGCATTCTTCCCTGGGGCGAAGGTGTATCCAGCACGCCGCCCTTTTTTCGAACGATAGCAGGAGACGCCCGTGGCCGCCCAGAAAACCTTCCTGACCGACATCAAGACCCTGCGCCAGCGCGCGCGCAAGAATTTGGAAACCGGCGCCGTCGGCACAAATTATATCGGCAATGTGAAGAAGACGATCGAGATATTGCAGAGCGTTCTGGCGACCGAGATCGTCTGCACGCTGCGCTATCAGATGCATGCCATCGCGGCCCACGGCATCTCCAGCGACGCGGTGAAGGACGAATTCGCCACCCACGCCAAGGAAGAATGGGGACATGCGATGGAAGTGGCCGAGCGCATCAACCAGCTTGGCGGCACGCCGAATTTCAGCCCCGACGGCCTTCTGACTCGTTCCGCGTCGGAATTCGGCAAACAGGAATTGAACCTGGTCGAGATGATCAAGGAGAATCTGATCGCCGAGCGCATCGCCATCGATCATTATCGCGAATTGATCCGCTACTTCGGCGACAACGATCCGGGCACCCGCAAGATGATCGAAGACATCCTGCGCGTGGAAGAAGAGCATGCCGACGACATGCACGATCTTCTGGTCGCGCATGAAGGCCAGCCCATGCTGAAGGACTGATCCGGCTTATTTTCTTCTCCACATGGCCGCGCCCACCCGCTTGTGTGGTGGGCATTGAGCAAGGCTGAGATGGCGCCCACCATCCGGCCTAGACATGGCATCGCACGCGGCGCCACCACAAAGGGCAGCGACAAGCCCTTGAGGCCGCGGGGGATTTGGGGCAAAAGGCCCCGGCTTTGGCGCGGGGAGTGCTCTGTTTACCTGCTCTCTATAGTAAAGTGCCGGAAATGCGGAGCTGTGGCCGAGAGGCTGAAGGCGGCGGTTTGCTAAACCGTTATACGGTTGAAAAGCCGTATCGAGGGTTCGAATCCCTCCGGCTCCGCCACCACTGGATTTCCGGGTTGTCCACCGTTATCCAGCATTGCTTGCAATCTCCTCGATAGAACAAGCGCTTAGGCGTAATCTGGTGTCCTGATTTGTCCACGGTCGTCCACGCCCAGCGGCGCGCGACAGGGGTACGGAAATCGGCGGTGGCATCGGAGAAAGCGATGGCACAGACGATTAAGCGGATGAAATCCGAACTCTCGCTTATGGCGCGCGGTGTCTATGGCGACGCCGCGCGGACCTCGCGCGCCATCGCGACAAAGAACGAGCCCTAGCTGTTCTCCGGCGTGGTGACGATGCGGGCGTCGGCATCGCGCAGCCAGACATAGATGGCCGGAATCACCAGCACCGTCAGCAATGTGGACGATGCGAGGCCGAACAGCAGCGAGATCGCCAGACCCTGGAAGATCGGATCGGTCAGGATCGTGGCTGCGCCTATCATCGCAGCAAGTGCCGTCAGCAGGATAGGACGGAAGCGCGTGGCGCCGGCATCGAGCAACACATCGCGCAACGTCTTGCCGCTTTCCTTTGCGCCATGTCGGATGAAGTCCACCAGCAGAATCGAATTTCGCACGATGATGCCGGCGAGTGCGATGAACCCGATCATGGATGTCGCAGTGAAAGGTGCGCCGAACAGCCAGTGGCCCAGCACGATGCCGATCAGGGTCAGCGGAATGGGCGTGAGGATCACCAGCGGCAGCTTGAAGCTGCCGAACTGCGCCACCACCAGCACATAGATGCCAAGGATCGCGACCATAAAAGCCGCGCCCATATCGCGGAAGGTGACGTAAGTGACTTCCCACTCTCCGTCCCATAATAGCGACGGCTTCGATTCATCGGCCGGCTGTCCATGAAAGAGAATGGTGGGCCGCGGAAGTTTGCCCCAATCGTGCTCCTTGACGAGCTTGTCCACCGCGAACATGCCGTAGATCGGGGACTCGAATTCGCCCGCAAGCTCGGCCGTCACCATATCGGCATAGTGCCCGTCGCGGCGGAAAATAACAGGCGAACCTTTCTCTTCCTTGACGCTCACCACATCGCCAAGTTCGACGACGGCCTTGCTGCCCGGCTGGGCATTGGCGGGAACGGGCGTCGATGCCAGTTTCTGCGACCAGGTGAGATCGCTTTTCGGCTCGCGCACGACGATCTCGATGGGATCGCGATCCTCTCCGCGGTGCGAATAGCCGACCGGCTGGCCGCCCAGCAGCGCGTTCAGCGTGTCGTACACATCGCTCTGCTCCACGCCGAAATATTCAAGCTTGTCCTGATCGATGGAAATGCGCAGCCGTGGGCGCGGATCGCCCCAGGAATTGTCCACATCGACGATATAGGGAACGGATTTGAACAGCTTCTCCGTCTCCTCCGCCACGGCGCGGCGTGTCTTCGTGTCGGGGCCGTAGATCTCGGCCAGCAGCGTGGAAAGAACCGGCGGACCCGGCGGCACTTCCACCACCTTGACCACCGTGCCTTTCGGGAAAGCCCGTGCGTCGAGCTTCTTGCGCAGATCCAGCGCGATAGCGTGACTCTCGCGGCTGCGCTCGGATTTGTCGGTCAGATTGACCGCCAGTTCGCCCATTTCCGGCTGCGTGCGCAAATAATAGTGCCGCACCAGCCCGTTGAAGTTGAACGGCGCCGGCGTGCCGGCATAAGCCTGGATCGACTTCACCTCCGGCAATGTCTCCGTCACGCGCGCGGCCTGGAACAGCGCCTGCGCGGTGTCTTCCGGCGTTGCGCCTTCCGGCAGATCGACCAGCACCTCCATCTCGGACTTGTTGTCGAAGGGCAGAAGCTTGACGGTCACGTTCTCGGTGTAGAACAGCACGCAGACGAGCACCGTGGCGCCGGCGACATAAGCGAGAAACCGTTTGGCGCTGCGCCGGTCACGCACGATGGGCGCCGCCATCTTGCGATAGAGCGCGCCCAGCCTACCCTCGCCGTGATGCTCCTGCGCATGACGCTTGCGCTGCTTGCCGGAAAATTTGAGCAGCGCCCACGGCGCAATCACCATGGCGACAAAGAAGGAGAACAGCATCGCCGCCGATGCGTTCACCGGTATCGGCGCCATGTAAGGGCCCATCATGCCGGACACGAACAGCATCGGCAGGAGCGCCGCCACCACCGTGAGCGTGGCCACCACCGTCGGATTGCCGACCTCCGCTACCGCTTCAATGGCCGCCGTCATGCGGTCGCGGCCGTCCTTCATCGCCCAATGCCGCGCGATGTTCTCCACCACCACGATGGCATCATCCACCAGAATGCCGATGGAGAAGATGAGCGCGAACAGGCTGACACGGTTGATCGTGTAGCCCATCAGATTGGCGGCAAAGAGCGTGAGCAGGATCGTCGTGGGAATGACAATGAGTGTGACACCCGCTTCGCGCCAGCCGATGGCAAAGCCGATCAGAAGAACGATGGAGACCGTCGCCAGTCCCAGATGGAAAAGAAGCTCGTTCGCCTTGTCGTTGGCGGTCTTGCCATAGTCGCGCGTGACCTCGACATTCACATCCGCGGGGACCAGCGAGCCCTTGAGAGAATCCGCACGCTTCACAAGCGCATCGGCGACCACAACCGCATTGGCGCCGGCGCGTTTGGCGAAAGCAACGGTAACGGCGGGCACGGGTGTCCAATGGTCCGTCCGCGCCATGGACCAGACATGATGCTCGGCCGGACTCGGACCGATGACGATCTTCGCCAGATCGCGCACATAGACGGGCCGCCCGTCGCGGGTGGTGACGAGCAACAAGCCGATGTCGGGAACGCCAGACAGCGTATGGCCTGCCACCGCTTCATACATTTTCCCGTGCTCGCGAAGCTGGCCCGCGAGGAAAGAACGATTGGCGCCCTGGATCTTGGCCTCAAGTTGCTGCAGCGTCACGCCGTACAACGCCAGCTTGTCCGGATCCGGCTCCACGCTGATCTCGTTCGGCGTGCCGCCGGAGATATAAGTGAGCCCGACATTGTCGACCTTCACCAACTCGGCCTGCAACTTGCCGGCCAGTTCGTAGAGATCCTTCTCATTCCAGCGGCTGGCGGCATCGGGCTTGGGCGACAGCGTCATGGTGACGATGGCCACGTCGTTGATGCCGCGCGCGATGATCAGCGGTTCGGGAATGCCGATCGGTATCCGGTCGTAATTGGCGCGGACTTTCGCCTGCACGCGCAGGATCGCGTCGTCCTCGCTCGTGCCGGTGAAGAAGCGCGCGGTCACCATGACGCGGTCGTCCTGCGTCTGGCTATAGACGTGCTCGACGCCGTTGATACCCTTGACGATCTCTTCCAGCGGCTTGGTGACGAGCTCTGCGGCGTCCGGCGCCTTCAGTCCGTTCGCCTGCACGATGATGTCGACCATCGGCACACTGATCTGCGGCTCCTCCTCGCGCGGGATCGTCATCAGCGCGATGATGCCGAACACGATGGCGGCGATCAGGAAAAGCGGCGTCAACGGCGACTGGATCGTGGCGCGCGTGAGCCGGCCGGAAAGCCCCAGATTCATGGCTTGAGCAGCCGGTCGCCAGGCTTCAGTCCGGAAAGTATCTCAAGGCCGTTGCGCATTTTCGGTGTCGGCCATTCCTGGCCGCGTTGCACCGGCACGTCGATGGCGCCCGAAGCGCGCGTCCACACCCGCGCATAGTCTATCCCGAAGCGCGTGGTGATCAGGTTTTCCGGCACGACAATCGCTTCGCGTTCGCCCGCCGTAATCCACACGCGCACGCGGCGGCCGACGAAATAGTCGCTCAACCCTCCCACCGCGGCATCGGCGACCACATTGCCGTTCTGGATATCGGGATAGATGAGCGCGATCTTGCCGAACTGCGGGCCCTCAAGCCCGATATCGGTGCCATCGAGGCGGACGGGGGCACCGAGCTTCAACGCGCGTGCATATTGTTCCGGGATTTCCAGACGCAG
>JAFECN010000247.1 GCA_018242145.1 Pseudomonadota bacterium | reverse complement strand
CTGCATCGCTCATGACGACAGACTGGGCGCCCGGAATTGTGCTGCCTGCAGGCACGGCCGGGACAGCCGGTGTGCTGCCCGGCGGCGGCGCGATGGTGGCGCTGGCCACGGCCGTTGTGGGGGCCGAGGCCGGGGTTGACGGCGGCGGCGTGGTCGCAGGAGCGGCGGTGTTGTCCGCCGTTGCGGTCGTGTCGGTGTCGTCGTCGGTATCGGAGCTTGTGCTGGATTTCGAGCCGGTATCGACCTCCGCAAGCTCCTCCTTGGAGGGCGCGGCACCCGGCGGCGGCGCGGCCGCCTCCTGCCCTGCCCGCAGCGCATCCGCGCTGTAGTTCTGTTGCGCTCCGGCGGCGGAAAGGGAGTCCGCTACTTTTTTCTGATCGTCCGGTGTCGAAGGCGCCGCCGGACGGCTGGGCGTATCGGCAAGATCGGGGAATTGGCTGTTGGCATCCGCCGATTGATCCGGCGCGGGCGTCGTATCATCGCTCGTCGCCGCGGGCGTATCGGAATCGCCGCCGAGCCAATCGGGCATGACCGAACAGGCACCCAACGAGGCCGCAATCGCGACGACAGCACCCAGCCGCGCGCATCGTCCGCTCAGACCAGCAAGAGAGAAACCCATAAGACCTCCAACAGCCCGCGCGCCGGCTTCCGGACGGCACGGACGCCCGCGATTCTCTATACCCGCCTGTCCCCGGCGTTCCAAGGGAAAAGGCGAGCAAAATCAAGCCCTGTGGGCGACAAAGCTGTGAAGTGTGCGCCTTGCCGCAACCGGAGCGCGCGCGTATCAATCCAAAGCGGTGCTCAATCAACGAAGTGCCGGGGGAAACGGCCGGACGGGCGAGAGATGGCGAAAGACGGCAAAGGGACGCAAACCGGGGGAAAACCTCCGCAAAACGAAGACACCCTCTCCGCCTACACGATCGGCGATCCGGGCGCTTTCGCGCGCAACATGGTGCAGGTCGGCATCCAGTCCCAGCAATTGCTCGCCGATTTCATCCGGCGGCAATCCACCCGAGCGGGCAGCGGCGAGCCGCTCGATCCGCTCAACCTGACCAGCGCCTTCACAGAACTGTTGCGCGGCCTGATCGCCGATCCGGGCGCGGTAATGGAAGCGCAGTTCCAGCTTTGGCGCGACTACATGAACCTGTGGGAGCGCACCGCGCGCCGCATGATGGGCGGCGATGTGGAGCCCGTCGTGACGCCCGCGGCAGGCGACAAGCGTTTCCGCGACAAGGACTGGCAGGAAAACCAGATCTTCGACTTCATCAAGCAAAGCTATCTGCTGACCGCCAACTGGATGCAGGAAACGGTAGCGAAAGTCGACGACAAACTCGACCCGAAGGAAAAGCGGCGCATCGAGTTCTATACCAAGCAATTCGCCGACGCGATCGCGCCAACCAATTTCGTTCTCACCAATCCCGAAGTGCTGCGCACGACCTTGCAGTCCAACGGCGAGAACCTCGTCAAGGGCCTGAACAATCTTCTGGAAGACTTGGACCGCGGCGGCGGCCAGCTTTCGATCCGCCAATCGGCGGATGCCTTCAAGATCGGCGAGAACATCGCGACGGCGCCCGGCAAGGTCGTCTTCCGCAACGAGTTGATCGAGCTTCTGCAGTTCGATCCCGCGACCGAGCAGGTTTACAAAACCCCGCTGCTGATCTTCCCGCCGTGGATCAACAAATATTACATCCTCGATCTGCGGCCGGAGAACTCCTTTATCCGCTGGGCGGCAGCGCAGGGCTATACGGTGTTCGTGGCGTCGTGGGTGAACCCCGACAAGAAACTCGCGAAGAAGAGTTTCGAGGATTACATGCGCGAAGGCATCTTCGCGGGACTCGACGCCGTTGCCGCCGCGACGGGCGAGAAGAAGGTCAACGTCATCGGCTATTGCATCGGCGGCACGCTGCTGTCGGCCACCCTCGCCTACATGGCCGCCGAACACGACGACCGCGTGAACAGCGCCACCTTCTTCGCCGCGCAGGCCGATTTCAGCGAGGCGGGCGATCTGAAGATATTCGTGGATGAAGAGCAACTCGAAGCGCTCAAGCAGCAGATGGACGAAGCCGGCGGCGTGCTGGAAGGCAGCAAGATGGCCACGACCTTCAACATGCTGCGCGCCAACGACCTGATCTGGTCCTTCGTGGTGCAGAATTACCTGCTCGGCAAGGAGCCCGCGCCGTTCGACCTGCTCTACTGGAATTCCGACACCACGCGCATGCCCGAAGAGACGCACCTCTTCTATCTGCGCGAGTTCTACAAGAACAACTGCCTGTCGCAGGGCAAGCTGGTGCTGGGCAACCGGAAGCTCGATCTGTCGAAGGTGAAGGTCCCGGTCTATCTGCAAAGCGCGAAAGACGACCACATCGCGCCGTTCCGTTCGATCTACAAATCGACGAAGCTGTTCGGCGGCCCCGTGCGCTTCATCATTTCGGGCTCGGGCCACATCGCCGGCGTGATCAACCCGCCGGCGGCGAAGAAATATCAATACTGGACCAACGATGCGTTCGGCATGACGCCGGACGGCAAAACCGGCAAGCCCTACCCCGGCAAGGTCGAAGACTGGCAGTCCGGCGCGAAGGAAACGCCCGGCTCCTGGTGGCCGGATTGGAATACATGGCTGTCGAACCTCTCCGGCCCCAAAGTCCCCGCCCGCAAACCCGGCGACGGCAAGCTGAAGGTCCTGGGCGACGCGCCGGGCACCTATGTGAAGGTGAAGGCGCGGTGACGGCCTATGCGGGTTATCGGCTTTTGCGCATCGCCCGCGACGGCGCCATCGTCACCGCAACGGTGGACAATCCGCCAATCAATCTCATCACGCTGGAACTTTTCGGCGAGATGGCGCGGCTGTCGGAAGAACTCGCGAGCGATGACGACGCCCTCGTTTTCATCCTGAAGAGCGCCAATCCGGACTTTTTCCTCGCCCACTTCGATGTCGCCGCGATCTTGTCCTTCCCGACGGACAGACCCGCCATGCGCGACGGTGCCGATGGCAACGCCTATCACAAGATGTGCGAGCGCTTCCGCACGATGAACAAAGCCACCATCGCGCAGATCGAAGGCCGCGTGGGCGGCGGCGGCAGCGAATTGGCGATGTCTTTCGATATGCGCTTCGGTGTGGTGGACAAGACAATCATCAATCAGATGGAGGTGCCGCTCGGCATTCTGCCGGGCGGTTCCGGCACACAGCGCATGCCCCGGCTTATAGGGCGCCATCGTGCGCTGGAGGTCATTCTGGGCGGCATAGATCTTGACGCCGTAACCGCGGCGCAATGGGGTTATCTCAATCGCGCCATGGCAGCGGATGAGATCGGGCCTTACGTCGAAATGCTGGCCCGCCGCATCGCATCGTTCCCGCCGGAAGCGGTTCGGCTTGCGAAGGAGGCTGTCGACAACGCCTCCAAGCCTCTGGATGAAGGCTTGGCGGACGAAAGTTACCTCTTCCAGCAATTGATCCGCACCGACGCCGCAAAACGCAACATGGCCCGCTTCCTTGAAATAGGCGGTCAGACCCGCGACATCGAATTGCAGATCGGCGATGTGAACGCGAAATTGGATTCCACAATCTAGTTCAGGCTCGCTTCCAGCAGCCGCACGAACTCCGCTTTCTGCTTGTCGTCGATCCAGCGGACCACGGCGACCATGTCGTGCTGGTAGTCGATGAACACCACATTGTCGCCATTGCCAAGGAAGGTGACGCAGTCTTCGCGCGCGGCCGGATACATCTTGTGATCCGTGTTCAGGAACCAGTTCATGTAGCCGTAGATCGGCTCTTGCGGCGTGGGCGTGCGCGCCATCTTCACCCATTTGCGCGAGAGGATCTGCTTGTCGCCCCACTTGCCGTTGTTCAGGCCCAGCAATCCCATCCGCGCCAGATCGCGCGCGGAAATGAACATGCCGCCACCCCAATGGCCGCCGCCCGGCGGCACGGGCATGCGCACACCATCGATCGTCACCCACGCATTCTCGTAATTCTCCCAATGCCAGGTGCTGGACGCCCCAATCGGGTCCATCACATATTGCTTGAGCACCTCCGGCAGCGGCCGCTTCCACAGATAGGTGAGCGCGAGCGCCAGCGCGTTCACGCGCACGTCGGAATATTTCCATTCCTTGCCCACCGGCGGCGGACCTTTCGCCAATTCCGTCCAAGGATGCTCGCCCGGACGATCCGCCCACCACGGCTTGCCCCACATCGTGCCGATCCAGCCGGAGGTCTTCCG
>JAFECN010000246.1 GCA_018242145.1 Pseudomonadota bacterium | reverse complement strand
TCGAACCAGACGAGCGGAACGCCGGCGCCGGCTAGTTCTTTTTGCACGCCGCGCAGGCTGGGCTCCGAGCCTGAAAGGCTCAGCGCGGCCATGGTTCCGGCGGCTTCGCCGACCATCCATTCGACGGGGTGCAGGCGGAACGCGCCGTTGGTGAGGTGCGTGACGCCGAGCGTTTTTCCGGCGGGAATGAAGTTGACGCGCTGCTTGGCGAGCATGGTGGCCATGGGGATTTGGAAGGGTCGAGGCATCATCATGCGGCCGCGCTCGTTGGCGCCGCACGGGTGGATGTCGACCATGTAGAAGCCGGTGCCCACCGAATCGTCAAACCAGCGCGCACGCGGGCCGGGTTGAAACTCATCCACGATATCCTGCTCCACCACGCGGCCGCGCGCGAGCATGCGGCGGGACTCGCGAACGTAGGGGTATTTGGAGAAGCCGTCCGCCGTGTCCATGATGTCGGGGCGCAGTTTGACCTCGGGGTGGTTGAGGTCATGCTGCATCCAATAAAGGAACGCGAGTGAGGTGCGCTTAGCGGTTTGCAGGATACGCACTAGGTCTTCCGGCTTGCGATCGAGCAGAGACTCTGCGGCGTAATCCTGACGCGGCCAGTTCATCAGCGCGATCTCCGTGGGCGCTACGCGCAGGCGGCGCCACGAGAAGAACGGGCCGGGCGACATGTTGTTGGGGATCGGCGGATCGTCGCCATAGAAGTGATACTCGAATGCGCCTCGCCAGCCGAGTTGCGTCGGGTAATTCACCTTGAGCGCGAAGTCCTGACGTTTGCGGATTTCTTCGTAGCCCGCGGGCTTGGGGATCGCGTGGTTCTCGCCATCGCGGCGCTCGATGGCGAATGGATAAGTGAAGCTTTGGACGCAGGCGGTATTCGGCTGCTCGGCGGCGTGGGGTTCGGTGGTGTCTGCTTTGGCTTCGGACCCGACCACATAGGGCAAGCCGCTCAACGGCAGCAGGTCGCCGGCTTCCGTCGCGTCAAGCACGTAGCGGAACTTGAAGCGGATCGCGCTGCGTTTCTCGAATTGCCACGCGATGGCGGATGTGAATTGGCCCGTCGAATCCTTTTCAAGGGCGGCGATCTGGGTTCGCAGGAACACGCGAATACGCGGATTGGCGATCATGCGTTCGAGCACTTTGACGCCGTTGCGCGGCTCAAAACAGAGCGCAGAAACGTAGCAGCGGCCGGGGTTCGGCAAGCCGCCCGATTCGGCGCGAATGCCGTTGCGGAAATCGTAATAGCTGCGCGTGCCGCCCGCGATTTCAATGAACTTGTTTTCGTCAAGCGCGGAGACGCCGCCGGCTGTGGCTTGACCGCCGAGCCAATCCGTCTCTTCCGTGACGCACGCGGTATGTCCGTGGCGCGCGATGGCGAGCGCGGCGCCAATGCCGCCCATGCCAGCGCCGGCCACCAGCACGTCACACTGTTCGCCGGGCATGCTCGCCGGCGGCGTGAAGCGCACGATGGCCGATGACGGGTCGCCCGAGACGGGGACCTTTTGGACGTCCACCAGCGTGTACTCCGCTGCGGAGCCGAGCTGCGCGAACAGCCCTACGAATACTGAAGCCGCAAATGCGGTGTGTCGACCCACGCGCCTCCTTTTTTCCGGGACTCAAGTCCCGCGAGCAAGATTCCGTTCGCCATGAGCGTCCGCTCAATGGGGTTGGGATTCTTCTTTGTCAAAACCAGATTTTCAAACGCCTGCACCATGAATCCCCAGTGGCTGTGGGTATAGAGCCCGATGTAGAAGCAAGTAGCCTCCGGCGCAGGCTGGCCCTTGCGTCGCGCGGCGAACAGATAATCGCGCGTCTTGGAGTTCAGGTTGAGGATGGAAGCTTTCAAACCGTCGTTGTATTCGATCAGGAACGCTTCCGGCTTTTCGCCTTTGTCGGGCGGCGGCGCGTTGATGCGCTTGGTGAGTGCGGCGTCACGCATGGCGGGCGATACTCGCCAAACCTCGTCGCCTTCGATATAGCGGATGCGCGCGATGCCCGTTTCGCCGCCTTTGCGTTTCTCGGCTACCGATTGCAGTAACTCAATGGCGTGATAGGCATGCTCTTCAAGGTCGCTGAAACTGAGCGCGAGTAACTCGTCGAACTCCGTACCGGCTGCAAATTCAAGCGGCGGCTTGCGCCAGGTGAGCGGCAGCGTGGAGCCGCACATGAACGGAATTTCGCGCTGCTTGACGCCATCGTACATGGCGCGCGCGTCGGCCCATGAGTACGCGAAATACTTATCGCTCATATACGGGATGATCCGGTTGTTGCGGGCCATCGCGGCGGTGAGTTCGTCGTAATAGCGCTTGCGCGGATATTGGAAGTTACCGAGCGGCGTGCGCGGATACACGCCATGCTCGCCGATGACTGCGACGCCATCGACGCCTTCAATCGCTTCCGCCGGCGATTTGCAGATCTTGATGCCGTACTCGGCGGCCTGTTCGCGCGCCATGTCGTTCACGGGGAACTGGTCCACGTAGAACTTGACGGTCTGCAATTTCGGGGCGTGCCAGGAGCCGTTCAGGCGGTAGCCATCGAGCAGGCGCGGGATGAACACATCGGCGTGTGAATTGGGGAACCAGACGTTGAGCACACACGCGACTTTCGGTTTGGCGGCTTGGGCGGATGCTGCGGCTGCGCCGCCCAGTAACGAGATCAATCCGCGGCGTGTGATGTCCATGGTTGGCTGATGCCTCAGCATTCTATGTTAGTCGGTTAGATCATGCGCTTCGCTTCACTTCTGATTCCGACGCTTCTGCTGGCTGCGGACCCCGCGATCGACGTCGGCGGACGAAAGCAGCTTTTCATCGACCATAAGTTCATCGAATC
>JAFECN010000245.1 GCA_018242145.1 Pseudomonadota bacterium | reverse complement strand
AATTTCGCAGCCGCCAGATCGGCGAGAGCAAGTTCGGTCTGCGCACGGGACTGGAATTGCTGGGGCTTGTCGTATCGCGATTGAGCGGCGGCATTATCGCGCCCCGCTTCGTGCCTTATGCCTTCGTCGGCACCATCGGGCTCTTCGTGCATTTCGCTGTTCTGCGGTCGATGCTGCCTATATTGGGTTTCGAGCGCAGCCAGGCTCTCGCGACGCTCGTCGCGATGCTGGCCAACTTTACCATCAACAATCGCCTCACCTACAGCGACATGCGCCTGGGCGGCTTCGCGGCCATCCGCGGCGCTGCCATTTTTTGCCTGATTGGTACCACCGGCTTCATCGCGAATATCGGATTGGCGACGCTGCTCTATGGCGCCGGGCATCGCTGGTGGCTGGCTGGCGCGGCCGGGGCGCTGATCGGTGCGGCCTGGAATTTCTCCATGTCCAACCGGCTGGTCTGGCGGCAGAGATGAATCCAGCGACGACGGCGGCAACGGCCAGGCTCGCCCCCATCAAAGACGCCGCCTGGTTCTCCGACGCACGCGCGCAGGTTCTTGCGATCATTGTGGCCGCGACGGCGTTGAAGCTTGCGTTATGTCCGCTGGTGGGACTTGGCACAAATGAGGCCTATGCGATTGCCAGCGGACGGCTGATGAGCCTGTCCTATTTCGATCATCCGCCATTGCATTTCTGGCTCGCGCATCTGTCCGAAGCGATATTCGGCGACAACAGCGCCGCGCGAATTCCGTTCATTCTCCTCGGCGCGGGAACATCGTGGATGATGTTCGCTCTCACCCGCCGTCTGTTCGGCGACCGTACGGGTGTGTGGTCCGTGGCCGCGCTCAATCTCTCCGTTTTCTTCAATCTTGTCTCCGGAAACTGGATCCTTCCGGACGGCCCCCTCAACTTCTTCCTTCTCGCAACGGCGTATGGGTTGGTGCCCACCGCGCAGGGGCGTGCGTTGCGCGCGAAAGGCTGGCTGGTGGCGGGGCTGTTCGCAGGATTGGCAGTCCTGTCCAAATATCACGCGGTCCTCTTCCTTGCAGGTTATCTTTTGTTTCTTCTCGCCGGTCGCGATCGTCGGCGGATGTTGCTGACATCGCGGCCCTGGCAAGCTTTCGCCTTCGCGGTCGTCGTTTTCTCCCCCATCCTGTTGTGGAATGCGTCCCACGGCTGGGTGTCGTTGCGATTCCAGGGCGGCCGTGCGGTGCCGCATCATCTGGATATCGCACTGTTCTTCTCTCTTCTGCTGGCGCAGATCGCGGTTCTGCTGCCGGGAGCCTTCTATCCGCTTGTCGCGGGTACCCGGCAGGCCCTTGCGTCGCGTAAACCGGAGGAGCAATATCTGCTCTGTCTCGGGCTCCCCATCGTTGTTCTCTTCACACTTCTACCGCTCATTACCGACAAGGGCATGGTTCAGTGGGCCATGCCAGGATGGCTCATTCTGGTGCCGTTCGCGGGTCGTTTTCTTGACGAGAAATCGCGCACCGCGCGCTGGCCCATGCGCGCAGCGGTACTTTTGGGCGCAGCTTTCTTCGTCTTCACCGTCGCCGCCGGACTCGAATTCCAGAACGGTTGGCTCGGCACGGCGTTTCCGCGCCTGTTCAAGCACGGCGATCCGACGGCCGACAACGCGTCATGGAATCATCTCGCAGCGATCCTTTCCACGCAGCCGGATGCGGAAAGGAATTTCGTGCTCACGCTGACGTGGCGGGATGCCGCGAAAATCGACGAAGCTTTGAACGGACGAGACCGCGTTATCGTCGCATCGGACGATCCCAGGAATTTCGCGGTCGATCTCAATCCCGAAAACCTGGAAGGTCATAACGGCTGGATCGTGCTGAAGACGCCTCTGCCGGTGGAATCAGAAAGCGCCGTCCGCGGCTGTTTCCAGCATACGGCCTACGTCTCAAGCATGGTCATCGCGCGAAACGAACGGCCGGACGCACTGCTCGACATCTTCCGCGGTGACGGCTTCAGCCAGAAAAGCTGTAAGCTCGTCACCTTCCTGAACTGATCGCAAACGCATCTGAAGACGCGAATAAAGAGGACAGCACCGACATGCTCTTGTCTGGAGTTCTACGAGCTTTGTCCGAACATCCCACAGCGACTCAAGTTGTCTTCTATGCCGTTGTGGTGGGCGGATTGTGGATTGCCGAATACCGGCTGACCGGACAGAACATCGGAAGGAAGTTCAGGCATACCGCTTTCAACTCCACGCTCATGCTTCTGGCACTGCCGGCACAACTGGGGATGATGACCCTGGTCCTGGGTGCGGCCTATTGGTGCACGGCGCACAAGGTGGGGCTGCTCTATCTTCTGCCATTTCACGAAAGCGCCTGGATCAGGCTTGGCGTGATGTTCCTGGTCATGGATTTTCTGGACTACGCCTATCACTACGCTGCGCATCGGATACCCTGGCTCTGGCGATTGCATCTGGTGCATCACTCCGACCGCGAAGTCGACGTCTCGACGACGTTTCGCGAGCATCCGCTGGAGACGCTGGTGCGGACCGCCGTTCTCTGCGGCTGGGTTGTTCTCTGCGGTGCCTCGCTGCAACTTTTGATTCTGCGGCAGACATTCGAGACCATCGCCAATATCGGCCAGCACAGCCGGTTGACCTTGCCGGAACGGCCTGCGCGCTGGCTGCGCTATCTTTTCGTCACGCCGGATATGCATCATGCCCATCATCACGCGTATCTTCCGGGCACCGACTGCAACTATGGCGACGTGCTGAGCCTGTGGGATCGCTTGTTCGGGACACAAATCTCGCTGCGCCCTGACAGTATTCAGTTCGGCGTGGACACGCATCTCGACCGGGACGGCGATCTGCTTGCGCTGCTGGGTCTGAAGCCGGCTAGCGAAGTGGCGGCCGGGCGCGGCACGCAGGTCTAGCAACTATACGAATTCCCAACCATCGGCCGCTTTGCTGTCCGCCCATGGAGGATTGACGCATGATGGAATTGTCTTCGGGGAGATACCGAGTGCGCATTCTCATGGTCTTTGGGGCGTGTCTGACCGCTCTTGCGTCTTCTATCGTGCCTGCCGCCGCAAAATCCGATACGATCGAGCAAGTCGGCCAGGCGATCGCCATCGCGCTTCCGCTCGCGGCGGGCGGCATATCTATTTCCAAGAATGACTGGACGGGCCTCGCCCAGATGACAGTGGCGACGGGCGCCACGGTTGGCACCGCTTACGGCCTCAAATATATCGTGCACGAAGAATGCCCTGATCATTCCGACAACCAGTCCTTCCCGTCCGACACGGCGGCGCTGGCGTTCGCGCCGGCGAATTTCCTGTGGCAGCGCTATGGATGGCAATACGGCTTGCCTGCTTATCTGGCGGCGAGCTTTGTCGGCTACTCTCGCGTCGAGGCAAAACAGCATCACTGGTGGGATGTCGCCGCAAGCGCTGGCATGGCGTTCGGCTACAACGAGATCTTCACGACGCGCTACGCCCGGCCCTACGGCCTTTACGGCGATTTCTACGCTACACCGCACTCCGCCTATATCGATCTCAAATACAATTGGTAAACATCCGCACGCAACGTCGCGAACCGTAAACTCGCGCCCTGCCTCTCGTAGCCGAGCGCGGAATTATTGAATTTTCACTCGCTCTGGCCGGCAAACTGTTTAGGCGGGGCGGGAGGAAGCTCCGATCTTCCGCCCAAGCGTCAATTTGGATCGCGAGAGGCGAGCCGAAATATTCCTGTGCGAGAGGTTCAAGACACGTGCTGTAACGAAGCGTGCGTCAGCGAAGTAACCGTAGCGCGATGAATTGCAGCCTAAACATCACAGAATAAGAGTTGGATAGAGTGAAACGGAGGTGAATGAGTTGACGGTCACGCTTACAGTTCGGTTACCGTGATGAGTCGTGATAAGCACAACCCCCGTCGCAAATTGACCGAAGACTTTGCGCAGTATTTTCCTATCCATGCTTCTCGATTCAAATGGGGACCATGCTCAGCATGCTTCGGCCGGTGTCCGGGATCTCCGCCGCAACGCTTTCCTGGCTTCAATCTCGCGGCATGCCCAAGACTCGTTCGGAGAGGATGTTCCGGACGATCTCGGAACTGCCGCCGGCAATGGTGTAGGCGCGCGCATACAGGAACATGTCGGGCCAGCGGCCGCGTTCGATAGCGCCTGGGTCGGATTCCTGGTAGAGACCTTGCTCTCCCAAAAGTTCGAGCGCCATCGTCGCTACTGCGAGATTTGTATTGCTGAAGAACATTTTCGCGACGGGCGGATCGCTCAGTCTTGGCTTTCCTGAGGCCTCGCGCGTTGCAATTACCAAACCCAGGAGATTAGAAATTTCGCATTCGGCATGAAGGGATGCGAGACGGTGCCGGACGCCATCCGGCAGTCCACGCTCTGCTTTGACTTTTCGGGCGGCCGCGATGAGATCGTCCATCGAATTGCGCGTTGCAACGCCATAGGCCGCGGTATTGATCCGTTCCTTGGCAAGCGTCGATGTTGCGATTTTCCAGCCTTCGCCTTCTTCGCCGATACGATTTTCGACCGGGATCTCCGCGTCCGCGAAGAGCACTTCGTTGAAATCCTCTGTCCCGGTGATTTCACGGATCGGACGCACCGTCACGCCGAGCTGGCGCATATTGATCAAAAACGCGGTAATACCGGCATGCTTGCTGCCGTCGGGTGAGGTCCTTGCGAGCAGAAAGCCGTAGCCGGCCATCTGCGCTTGGGTATTCCATACTTTCTGCCCATTGATGCGATAGACATCGCCGTCCCGTTGCGCGCGCGTCTTGAGCGCCGCCAAATCGCTGCCGCCGCCCGGTTCGCTGAAAAGCTGGCACCACACGATCTCGCTGTTGCGCGTGCGCGGCAGGAAATACTCCTTCTGCCGTTGCGTACCATAGTTGATGATGGCGTGCGCCGCATAAGTGGCGAAGTAGAGCAGTGTCGGCACGCGCGATCGCGCGAGTTCGCTTGCGACGACGAATTCATCCATTGGCGTGTTGTCGGCCACGCCACCAAATTCGACCGGCCAGCTACGCCCTACGAACTTCTTCTCGTAAAGTCGCGCCGACCATTTCTTCCAGGCTTCCCAGTGCGCCGGGTCTTCGACGACGCGCGTTCCGTTGCGCAAGGGGATCTTGGGTGCTTCATCCGCGATAAGGGCGCGCAACTCTCGCCGCAAGGCGTCCGTACGTTCCGAACTTTTGAGGTCCATTTTCCTGCCCGGTTGTTCTTGCAACCCGAGCATAATTGGTAGACAGTTGTCAATGTAGTTCACGCGCTTGCGGGAGGCGGAAGATGACGGAGATCCGTGTCCTGGCGACCTGCGCGCTGGGCCTTGGTTTTTCCTACAAGGGATTTCAGGCGGGGCTCGAGCGGTCTCCACACGTCGTCGCGTGCGACGCTGGCAGTAGCGACTATGGGCCTTACTATTTGGGCTCGGGCAAGCTCCAAAAGTCTCCGGCAGCGATTGAATCCGAATACACTACCTTGCTCAAAAGGGGCCCACAAGGTCGGTGCACCCTTCGTCACCGGCTCGGTCGGCGGCGCCGGCGACGATCCGCAGGTCGCAGAGATGGCCGCGCTTACGCGCCGCGTGGCGGCCGAGCACAAGCTTGGCTTTCGGCTCGCGGAAATACGCGCGCATATTTCTCCGGCGTTTCTCGAGCGGAAAATACGGCGCGACGAGATCGTGCCTCTCGGCGGCAATGAGCCGCTCACGGAAGATACATTGCAGAATCTCTCTGCGGCGGTCGGTCAGATGGGAGCAGAACCTTTTCTGCGCGCGCTCGACGAAAAAGCGACGCTCATTCTTGCCGGCAGGGCAACCGATCCCGCCATCTTCGCCTCCGTGCCGCTGCATCGGGGGATGCCCGCGGCCACGGCCTGGCATGCCGCAAAATGTATCGACAAGGGCTATCTGGCGACCACGCGGCCGCGCGACGGCTCGCCGGTTCTTGCCAGGATCACCGACAGGGATTTCACGGTCGAACCGACACGGGAAGGTTCGCGCTGCACCGTATCGACGGTGTCCGGCATGGTCGTCTACGAAAATCACGATCCGTTTCGCATTGCGCAACCCGAAGGGATTATCGACACGACGGAGGCCCTGTACACGCAGGAAAGCGAGACCAGGGTTCGCGTGACCAACAGCCGATTTGTCCGTCACGAGACGCCAACCGTGAAGATCGAGGGCGCGTCGATCGCCGGCTATCGCGCGGCTATCATGGCCGGAATCCGCGATCCGCGGCTGATAGCAGATATCGATGCATTCCTCGCGCTCTATCTCGAAACTTTTGCCAGGGTCGCCCAAAGCCTGGGCATTTCGGAGGAACAATATCAGTTGCAATTTCGCGTCTACGGCCGCGATGCCGTCATGGGCGACTACGAACCTCTCAGGGACCGCACCGGGCACGAGGTCGGTCTGCTGATCGATCTGATTGCGCGAACGCCCGAACTTCTCGCGCGATTGTCGCCCCGTCTTGCCGCCACCGGATCGAGGCTTGGAATGGACGAAGGCGCGGTCGGCGGCGGCAATTTCGCGTTTCCCTTTTCTCCTGCCGTCTTTCAGCTAGGCGCCGTTTACGAATGGTCCGTTTGGCACGTTGCGCGCCTTTCCGACGCTGAAATGGCCGAGATTTTCCAGATCGCGATCAGCGAGATCGGTCCATGAAGCTCTCTGAAATTGCCTTCTTCATCAAAAGCAACAATGCCGGCGCGACATTCCTGACCTTCGACATCGGCTTCAAGGACGCGCAGGCTTTCGATCGCGTCATGGCGTCCGGCACCATCGGGGAGAGCATGATCGAGACGCTCTATCCGTTCGCGCGCGGACACGTAAGGATCTATGCCTACCGGCCGGCGCTTGTGATCAAGGTCACGGTCCCACGGCCCGCAACATCGGGCGGTCCTGCGGAGCGGAATTTT
>JAFECN010000244.1 GCA_018242145.1 Pseudomonadota bacterium | reverse complement strand
TCGGCGGCTGAACCGCATCAAGGCGCCCAGCAGACGGACACCGGCACGTCGGTTTGCTGAAGCAGGGCGCGGGCCGGGGCTTGCAGCGGATCGGTGCCGCGCATCACCCAGCGATAGGCTTCGCGTTTTTCGGCGCCGCGCAACAGAACGATAATCCGGCGCGCCTCCAGCAGCGCCCGCAGGGTGAGCGACATGCGCTCGCCCTTTTCGGAAAGATCGGCCGGATGGATCGCCTGCACCAGCGCGCTGTCGCGGCGGTCGAGCGCGCGGGCCAGCCCCTCGGCGCCCGGAATGAGCGACGCGATGTGGCCGTCCGTGCCCATGCCCAGCAGCACAACGTCGAAAGGCCGCGGCATGGCGCGAACGGCGGCATCGACCTCGTGCCGCGCGTCCTGCGCATGCCGATGCCCCGTCTTCAACGGAACGAACCGTGCGGCGGCGGCCTTCGCGGTGAGCAGCCGGTTGCGGACAAGCTTCTCGTTGCTGTGATCCGAGGTCGTTTCGATCCAGCGATCGTCGGAAAGCGTGACGGCGACGTCGCGCCATGGCATGTCCGCACAGGCGAGAAGATCGAACATCGCGCCGGGCGTGGTGCCACCCGATGCCACCAGGCTGGCGTGGCCCCGCTGCGCGACGCTATCCGTCAGGCGATTGACGATATCCTGCACCAGAAAGGCATTCATGTCGCCGAAGGTGTGGAATTCGCGGAACTGGGTTTCGCTGGGATCGCGCGACGCGGCGTTGCTCATCAAACCCGCCGGCCATCGATCCAGGTTTCGCGGACATGGATCGCATCGTCCACGCAGACAAGGCTGGCGCGCAGGCCCTGGCGCAGCATGCCGGTCTCCTGAGAGAGTCCCAGAAATGCCGCTGGCGTGCGCGTGGCCATATCTACGGCGGCAGCCAGATCGAGCCCCAGCATCGCCATCGCGTTGCGCACGGCCGATGCCATGTCGAGATCGGAGCCCGCGAGCGTGCCGTCCGGCGCGACACAGACGCCGTCCTTCACCGCGATCATGCGGCCCTGCAGCGCGAAGCGTTTGTTCTCGGCGCCCACGCTCGGCATCGCATCGGTGACGAGCATCAGCCGGTCGGCACGCTTGCAATGCAGGGCGATGCGCAAGGTGGCGGGATCGACATGCTTTCCGTCCACGATGATGCCGCAATAGCTCTCCGCATCGTCGAGCGCGGCACCGACGGTTCCCGGCTCGCGGGCGCGCAGCGGCGACATGGCATTGAACAGATGCGTGAAGCCGGTCAATCCGTGCGCGAGCGCGGCATGAACCTGCGCATAGGTCGCGTCGGTGTGACCGGCGGAGACGATCACGCCCGCTTTCGCGAGCCGGGCGATGGTTTCCGGCGTCGTCTGCTCCGGCGCCAGCGTCACCATGGTCTTGCCACGCCGCGCCGAGGTCAGGAGTGCGAAGGCTTCGTCGTCCAGTGCGCGGAATTTGGAGGAGTCGTGAATGCCTTTGCGCGCTGCGTTCAGGAACGGGCCTTCGATATGGATTCCCAAAACCCCCGGCACGCCGGTCTCCATCGCCGCTTCCACCGCCGCGATGGCCGCGCGGATCAGGTTGAAATCGCCGCTGATGAGCGTGGGCAGGAAACCCGTGGTGCCGAAGCGCGCATGCGCGATGCCGATCCGGCGCAGGGTTTCGACCGTGGGCGCGTCGCCGAAAAGAACGCCGCCGCCGCCATTCACCTGCGTGTCGATAAAGCCGGGCAGCAAAAGTGCGCCACCGACATCATGGATCTGGGCATCGGCGGGAACGTCTCCGCCGATGGCGCGGATGCGCCCGCTCTCGATCAAGACGGTCTGTCGTTCGACCACGCCGCGCTCGGTCAACACGCGGCCATTTGTCAGCGCGGTGATCATGTCAGAATGTCTCGGTGATCTTGTTCAGATTGGGCGGGCGGTCGGGATCGAAACCGCGCGCGATCGAAAGCGCGTTGATCATGCGATAGAAACTCTGCACCATCAGGATCGGCTCCAGCGCCGGATGGGCGGCAATCGCCGGAAGCGAAACAGCGCCCGGTGCGTCGAAGCCTGCGATCATCACCTTGGCGCCCGCTGCCACGGCTTTTTCGGCAAGCTCTTTCATGCCGGCGCGCGTTTCATCGTTCTGCGACAGCATCAGCACCGGAAAGCCGCGCTTCACCAGCGCCATGGGACCATGGCGCACTTCCGCCGCGCTGAAGGCTTCCGCATGCAGGCCGCAGGTCTCCTTGAATTTCAGCGCCGCTTCCTGCGCCGCGCCGAAGCCGACGCCGCGGCCGATGGTGTAGAGATCGCGTGCGGGCGAGAGCAAAGGGACGACGCTCGACCAATCCGCGTTCCATGCGTCCCGCATGAGATCGGGAAGCCGCGCCAGTGCCGCGAGCAATGCGGTATCTTCGGACCACGCCGCCGCGAGCGCCGCGATGGCGGAAACAGAAGCCAGATACGTCTTCGTTGCCGCCACGCTTTTCTCAGGTCCCGCGCGCAATGGAATGGCGACGTCGGCAAGCATGCTCAACGGACTCTTGTCGTCATTGACGATGGCGATGACGAAGGCGCCGCCCGCCTTGGCTTTCTCCACGCTGGCCAGAAGATCGGGACTCTTGCCCGACTGCGAAATCGCCAGAAACACCGTGTCCTGAAAGTCCGGCTGCGTTGCATACACCGAACCGATGGAAAGGCCGATGGAAGATGTGAGAATGCCCAACCGCGTTTCGATCAGATATTTGGCATAGGTCGCCGCGTGATCGGAGCTTCCGCGCGCGCCCGTCACCACGCTACGCAGTTTCTTCGCGCGCAACGTCGCCGCGAGTTTCTCGATAAGATGCCGGTTTTCGGAAAGCTGCCGCGCGACAACGCCCGGTGCGTCAGCCGCCTCGCGGAACATGCGTGTCTGTTGCCCGGATGGTTCGCGTGCTGGCGCAACGCTGTCCGCCATCACTTCTCCGTCTCCGACGCGCTGAGTTCGGCGACGAAATCATAAGTCTCGCCGCGATCGAAGGAATGCGAGAATTCCACCGCGCGTCCGTCCGGCAAAAAGCCGCGGCGCTCCACCAGCAATCCCGCGTCGCGTTCCTGCGCGCCCAAAAGCTCCGCCTGTTCCTTGTTGAATAGCACGGCGCGCAACCGTTGCAGCGCGCGCGTGGGGCGGAAGCCGGATTTCTCCAGCGCGGTATAAAGAGACGATGTGACGGCATCGACCGACGGCAGGCAGAACGCTTGAATGGTGCAGTTTTCCAGCGCCATCGGCGAGCCGTCTGCAAAGCGCAGGCGCTGGAAGCGGTACACCGGCGTTCCGGGGCTCAGGCCCATCGTCAGCGATTCTTCCGGCGTCACCGTGCCCTGCGATTTGCTGAGCCATGTGCTGGTGGGCTTGCGCCCGCGCGCGATCATGTCCTCGGTGAACGAGGTGAGCTTGGAGAAATTCTTCTCCACGCGATTGGAAACGAATGTGCCCGAGCCCTGGCGGCGCGTCAGAAGCCCTTCCGACACCAGCCCGTCGATGGCCTTGCGCACCGTGATGCGCGACACCGCGAACTGCTCGGCAAGATCGCGCTCCGGCGGCAGCGCATCGTTCGGCGACAGCACCTTGTTCTCGATCGCGCGGCGGAGTCCGCGCTGAAGCTGTAGATAAAGTGGCTGTGTGGCGCTTTCGTCGAGCCGTCCGATGAGACTTAGAAGCGGTGCCAAAACTCTCTCCCGGACTCGCAGTGCTGCGGAAAACCTGTCATTTCCTGACCAAACTACCATAGAACCAATATAATACCATAACTGTGTGCCCACTCGTCAACTAGTGGGAGAAATCGATAGTTCGGGCTTGACAGCCTATTCCAATCGGGAAATGGTTCTACATTGGACTTGAATTGGTGCCTCTACCGGATGTTTGTGACGGCACGATTGCAGGTCCTCGGGGCGGGGAGCGTCTCGCGACCGCGGATTCTAACGGAGGGTGAGCATGTCATTCAGGGGGATTTTGGCCGGTTCGGTGAGCGTGATCGCACTTGCGGCGGCGACACCGTCTTTTGCGCAAAGCCAGGGCGGCGATATCGAGACCATCGTGGTCACGGGCATCCGCGGCTCGATCCAGCAGTCGCTGGATATCAAGCGCGACACCACCGCCATTGTGGACGCGGTGTCCGCGCAGGACATCGGCAAGTTCGCCGACAAGAACGTCGCTGACGCATTGCAGCGCGTTCCGGGCGTGAACACCGTGTCGGCGGCGAGCGGCGAGGGCGGCTTTGACGAGAACGACCGCGTTTCGATCCGCGGCACCAACCCCAGCCTGACGCAGACCCTGATCGACGGCCACGCCGTCGCGAACGGCGACTGGTTCATTCTCGACCAGTATCAGACCGTGGGCCGCAGCGTGAGCTACACCCTGCTGCCGTCCGAAATCGTGGATACCGCCGTCGTCTATAAAAGCCAGCAGGCCGATCTCGTGGAAGGCGGCGTCGCCGGCGTCGTGGACATCAAGACGCGCAGCCCGCTCGGCTTCAAGGACAACTGGACGTTCGAAGGCGAAGCACAGGCGGCCTATTCCACGCTGCGCGGCAAGACGACGCCGCAGCTCAACG